>CAZTFZ010000054.1:0-10087 GCA_964613105.1 uncultured Porphyrobacter sp.
CCATCGACGAGCAGACGCTCCCACACATCAGAAGGGCTCATCAAAGCGGCGGTCGTTTGCGCCCAATCGAGCCCCAAATGCGTACCAATCGCGCTAAATCCGCGCGTCAGTGAGACAGGCTCTATGCCGGTTTCCTTGGCCAATTGCGCAAGCCCAACCGTGCCATCAAGGTTGAACATATGGGTGATTTCAGAAGCCAGCTTTTCGCTCGCCCCTTCATCAATCAGGCTTTTTTTCAGAGCATTGGATTGTTGGCGCGAACCATCGGACAGCAATTGCTCTGCTGCTTTGCTGAGCGTGCTAACGCCCTTGCCAAGATCGTCGATCATCGTGCTGGGCGCGAGCGAGCCTGCCGAGGTGCGCAAAATATCTGACATCAGATTGCCAATCGCTGCCGCAAGACGATCAAGCAGCATCAGCCGCGCGTGTTCAGGCAGCTTTGCGCTCTCAAGCTGTTCCCACAATGCGCTGAGGCCATAGAGCTTTTCTGCCGCTACAAATGCCGCCGCAACCTCGGCCAAATCGACGCCTTCTTCCTCGGCCAGCTCAAATGGGTGGATCACGCCCAAGCGATTGATCAGCACATTGGCAAGCTGGGTCGCGATGATTTCGCGCCGCAAACGGTGGCCTGTGATCTGAGCCTTGAATTTGCCGTGCATCTCCGCAGGGAAGGCGGCAAAAAGCGCTTCGCTCAAAATGGGGTCATCCGGCAGATCGCTTGCTTCAATCGCATCTTGCAAAACGAGTTTGGTGGTCGAAAGCAGCACTGCCAATTCGGGGCGGGTGAGGCCTTTGCCTTCTGCTGCGCGCCGCATAAGCGCTTGATCATCGCCCAAGCCTTCGGTCGCCCGATCGAGCTGGCCGCCTGCTTCCAAAGTGGCCATGAGATGCAATTGCGACGGCACGCCGCGCGCTCCGTTCAATTGCGCCACAGAAAGCGCCAAAGCCTGCAAGCGATTGTTAGCGAGAACCAGCTCAGCGACGTTTTCGGTCATCTCTTCCAGCAATGTATTGCGCCGCGCAGCTGATAACTTGCCGCTCTGCCTAGCGTCCGCCAGAGCGATCTTGATGTTCACTTCATTGTCAGAACAATCAACGCCAGCCGAATTGTCGATGAAATCGGTATTGATCCGGCCTTTTCTTGTCAGCGCAAATTCAATCCGACCCGCTTGCGTAGTGCCTAGATTAGCCCCCTCGCCAATGACCTTTGCTCTAAGATCGCAAGCATCGACGCGGATGGCATCATTGCCCGGATCGCCAACCGCTGCGTGGTTTTCTGCCTTTGCCTTGATGTAAGTGCCAATGCCGCCAAACCAGATGAGGTCGCTATCCGATTTGAGGATCGCGCTGATCAGCGCATCGGGCTCAATCGTGCTGCTCTCGAGCCCTAACCCCGGCCCCAGCATTGCCATTGCGGCTTTTGAGAGGGTGATGCTTTTGGCGCTGCGTGAAAAAACACCGCCCCCGCGAGAGATGAGCTTGGCGTCGTAATCCTCCCAGCTTGAGCGCGGCAAAGCGAAGAGCCGCTTGCGCTCTTTCCAGCTTTTCGCCGGATCAGGATAGGGGTCGATGAAAATATGGCGATGATCGAAGGCTGCGACGAGCTTAACCGCTTTGGACAGCAGCATGCCATTGCCAAAGACATCACCCGACATATCGCCGCAACCGACCACTTGGACCGGGTCTTTCTGCACATCGACGCCCATTTCAAGGAAGTGCCTTTGAACCGAAACCCAGGCCCCGCGTGCAGTGATACCCATGGCCTTGTGGTCATAGCCATTGGAGCCGCCGCTGGCGAAAGCATCATCGAGCCAGAAGTGCTTCTCTTCGGCAATGCCATTGGCGATATCGGAAAAGCGCGCTGTGCCTTTGTCAGCCGCAACCACAAAATAGGGGTCTTCTCCATCAAGGATTTGCACCCGCTCTGGGTGGATCACATCGCCATCGATAATGTTGTCAGTGATCGACAATAATGTGCTGATAAACAGCTCGTAACTTGCTTGACCTTCTGCTGCCCAGCCATCGCGATTTTGGGCCGGATCGGGCAATTGCTTGGGGTAAAAGCCGCCTTTTGCGCCGCTTGGTACGATCACTGCGTTTTTGACCCGTTGGGCCTTCATCAGCCCGAGGATTTCGGTGCGGAAATCATCGCGCCTATCCGACCATCTAAGGCCGCCACGCGCAATCGGGCCAGTACGCAAATGAATGCCTTCAACGCGGCGGGAATAGACGAAAATCTCGCGCCAAGGCACAGGATTGGGCAAATCGGGCACGCGGCCAGAATCGACTTTAAAGGCGAGCGCTTTCTGTCCGCTTGGGGCAAAGGCATTGCTGCGCAAAATGGCCCCAATAAGCGCTTCGTAAAGGCGCAGGAGCCGGTCATCATTGATCGCGGAAACATCGGCCAATCCGCTCTTAATGGCAGACTGTGCTGCCTCTACCGCTTTAGTGCGGCCTGCTTTGCTCTTAGGCTTGAAATCAGGGTCGTGATGCGCACGGAACAAAGCGATCAGCGCGGCAGTGACATTGGGCGCAGAACGCAAGGCATCGACGACCGTGTAAATCGTGAAACCCATGCCGGCCTGTCTTAAATAGCGATAGAAAGCGCGCAGCCAATCAGCCTCTCGCGCGGTCAATCCCGCTTCGGGGACGAGCCTGTTAAAGACATCGTTTTCGGCTTCTTCATTGATGACAGCGGCCACCGCTTCTTCAATCTCGGCAGAGCGGGCGAGCAGGCCATCAAGGTCTACGCCCTCGCTGAACTCGACCGCGAAATCATGCACTGTTCCAAGAGCGCCGCCTTGCAAAACAGTTGGCGTTTCAGCGTGAACGTGAAAGCCGAAATTCTCCAGCGTCGGCACAGCATCGGAAAGCGGAAGACTGCCCTCGGCTTGATAGAGCTTGAGGCGCAGGCAATCACTGCTGCCCCGCAAATTGCGATAGATCCTCGCGCCGCGCGTTCGTTCGCCTTCGCGCTCTGCATGTTGGCCAAGCTGGTGCATTCGGGCAATGTCTTGAGCGGCTTCTGCAGCGCCAAATCCGCCGCGATACTCAGGCGGAAAGGCATTGGCCCAGATGTTCGCGAGCGCTGCCGCGCGGCCCGGTTCGACCAGCCGAGCAAGCTCTGTTTCTACCGCCTCGCCCCAGCCGCGCAAGAGCGTCTGCAGCCGAGCGTCAAGCTCTGCCTCGCTAAAGCCATTTCCGCCCTCGCGAATGTCAAGCACAAACCGGATCATAGCCAGATTGCCGCCCTCAACCGCAAGGCTCCAATCGAGCAAGCGAGCGTTTGCTCCTTCTTCGAGCAGGGTCTGAATTTGCAGCCGTACTTGCGTGTCGAGCATATCGCGTGGCAACCAAATGAAAGCAAACAAATGGCGCGCCAAAGGCGCTTCTACCAAAGCGAGGCGCGGGCGTGGGCGATCGACCAGACCCATCATCGTTGTGGCGACACGCTCTGCATCATCAGCGCCAAAGCCTATCACCAAATCATGCGGCAGAGCGGTCAATGCATGGACGAGCGCTTTGCCGGCATGGCCGCTGGCATCGAAATCGCGGCGCTCCATGACGTGATCGAGCAGATTGCGAAGACGCGGCACACTGCGCGGCGGTGCTGCCAAAGCGGCGCTGGTCCAGATGCCTGCATGAACAGACAAGGCGGCAATCTTACCGGCCTTTCGGACCGGCACGATAAACAGATCGAGCGGGACGCGGCGGTGCACAAGGGCGGTGCGATTGGCCTTAATCACCAGCACTTGACCTGTGTTCACTCTGGCGGTGTTTTGCTTGCTCTCAAACCAACGAAATGCGCGGTCATATGACGCGTCTTGGAGCAGTGCCTCTGCACTTTTGCGGCAAATTCCCAAGGCGCCTGATTGGCTGCCATCGCGGTTTCTTGTGACATGGCCCAGCTGGGTCAGCATCCCGCCATTTAGCCATTCGAGCAGCTCAGCCCCCTCTGGCTGGTCAGAGCTGCGGCTACGCAAAGCGCTTGCATCCTTGGCCATTGCGCTTTGGATGTTTGGCCAGTCGGATACGGCCGCTCGAACGTCGCTCATGGCCTCGCGGAGGGATTTCAATAAAGCGCGGCGATGGCGCGCATCAACGCGGCTTGTCTCGATATAGATGATCGATTCTGGTTTGGCGTCCTCTAAACCAGCCTCGCCTATCGCGGTGAGCATTCCTGCCTCGTCCCGCTTGGCAACAATGACAGGGTGGACAATCCGGTCGATTGCAAGCCCAGCGTCAGCAATTGCGGCTGCGGCGGAATCGACCAAAAACGGCATGTCATCATTGACGATAGCGATGCGCATATAGCGCCGCCCCCCAGCGCCTGAATTGCCTTTGCCCAAATCGCCTTTGTCCAGATCGCCCGTCACCGTGTCCAAGGCAATTTGAGAGCGCTGTTTCTCGCGGCGCATTCCGGCCTGCAAGATGAACTGAGCCGCGGAACGCGCTTCGGCAGCGCTCATCGGTTTTTCACCGGGCAAAAGCGCAGTGTTGAGATGGGTGGACAGCTGCTTTGCAAGCAGGCTCGCTGATGCTTTTTTGGAAGCCATATAGCCCTCTCCAATATGGGCGCGCTCTGACGTGGCCCGGAGCTTATTCATTAGGCTTGTCTATGCTTGCCCGCAATGTTCCAATTGCGCCTAAAGAGCCAAATCGGAGTTATTCGCACTGCCCATTTGGGAACGAAAGCGTCTAAAACTTTTCTCACGGTCAAACCCGGGCCGAACAAGCCGCGTTGCACCTTGGTCATCGACCCTCGACCACGGATATGTGCGCATCTTGCCGGATTTGATTGGGCCGGTTTTCCCGTGCTGGCCGCTAGGGCCCGTTTGGTATCTATCGTTGGCGTCTATCTGGTTAGGCGTTCCATCGCCAACTCTACCGAACGGGCCCGGCATGCCGGGTCAAATGTTGATCCCCCAAAGATAATCTCATCGGCGCCTGTCCGTTCTTCGAAAGCTTGAATTGCTGCAGCAGCGTCATCGGCTGTGCCAATCGCGCTCGCTTGCCCGATATGGTCGAGCATGGCCTGCACTGGCGCTGGCAGGCTTTGGCGATAGTTTTCTTGTGGGGGTGGCAATTTCCCCGGAGTGCCTGTGCGCAATGCCACAAAGGCTTGCAATTGAGAGCTGGCGATAAAATCCGCTTCTTCTGCCGTATCGCCCACAAACAGATTCATCGCGGCCATGACGTATGGCTTTTCGAGCGCTTTGGAGGGCTGGAAATCGCGCCGATACAGCGCCAGCGCTGCGTCCAGATGATCGGGGGCAAAGTGGCTCGCAAAGGCATAGGGCAGACCCAGTTTTGCCGCCAATCCAGCGCCGAACAGGCTAGAGCCGAGCATCCACATTTCAAGCGAAGCGCCATGCCCCGGTGTGGCTTTGATTGGCAGCTCTGGTTCGCCCGTTATGAGTGCGCGCAGCTCGACCACATCTTGCGGGAACATTTCGGCGGCTTGGTGCAAATCCTTGCGCAAAGCCCGCTGCAATTGCGGCCCTGCTCCCGGCGCTCGGCCCAACCCTAAGTCGATACGGCCCGGGAAAAGCGCGGCCAATGTGCCGAATTGCTCCGCAATCTGGAACGGCGTGTGATTGGGCAGCATAATCCCGCCTGAGCCAATTCTGATGCGTTTTGTCGCATTGCCAATATGCGCAAGAACGACCGAGGTTGCGCCGCCCGCTATGCCCGTCATCGCGTGGTGTTCAGCGACCCAGAACCGCGCGCAGCCAGCATTTTCAGCGGCAATTGCCAGACCGCGCGCCGCCGTAAAGGCTTCTTCTAAAGAGCCGCCTTCGCGCACAGGCACAAGATCTAGGACGCTGTATTGGGTCACGGCTCTGTCTCCGGTTCGGGGGCTGGTTCCACCTCTGCTGTTGGCTCCGGTTCGGGCTGGGGCGTTGTGGGGGCAGGCTCAAGCTGACCAAGATAGTCTGCGGCCGTCAGCGCCAAAGGGGTTTGCGGAGCCACGCTCAAAACCTCTTGGAAATGCCCTCTAGCAACGGCGTCATCGCCGCTAAGCGCAGCGATAAGCCCCGCCTCTAGCAATGTTAGCGGGTTCTTTGGGTCAAGGCTGAGCGCTTGCTCAACCAATCCCTGTGCCTCTGCCAGATTGTCATCACGCCGCTCCAAAACTGCTGACAAAAGCCACGCATAGTCATTGGCTGGATGCAATGTGCGCGCCTCTAAAAGCTTGGTCTTCCCTTCTTCTGCTCTACCAAGATCGACCAAGGCGCGGGCCAGATCGACTGCCAGACTTGCCGCCAAAATTGGGTCTTCTGCTTTTTTCGCATCGTCCACTGCTTGGGCCAGCCACGGCTCGCCCGCCTGCGGATTGCCATCGGCCAAAGCGGCATTGCCGGCCATGCCGCCCAAGCGCGCGCGATAGGCGGGATCATCCTTGCTGGCTTCGCTGCGCGCTGTCGCAAAACTCGCTAGCGCCTCTCCATAGCGCTCTGAGCGAACATGGACGAAGCCAAGGCATTGGGTGGATTGCGCTATTTCCTCGCCTTTTGCCACTTCGCGCCAACCGCGCGCAAAGTCGGCGCCGCGAATCGGACTCTCTGCGGCAAGTGCTAAGCATTCCTCGAGCCTCGTCGGCGCGGCATTTTCTTCCGATTCGGCCTTTAAAGCGTTGCGGCGGCGCAGCTCAATTAGCTCTTCCGGCTCTCCTGAAGGCGCTATTTGGCCCGCATTGGGTCCAAGCTGGATGGAAAAGATGAGAGCGAGCGTAAACGACATAAAGGGCAGCCTTTAAAGGTGCAGCATCGCTGCGACGGCTTGCAGCAGCAATGCCACATCGTGTTCGCGCGAGAGCCGGTGATCGCCATCCTTGAGCAGTGTGACCTTTACCGCGTCCGAACGCAAAGCCTCAGCCAGTTTCAGGCTGGTCGCAAAGGGCACTTCTTTATCGCGTTGACCTTGGAGCAAGTGCACAGGGCAGGCGATCGCAATCTCTTTGTCGAGCCGCATCAGCCCCTCGGCATCGGCGAAAAACCCTGCATAAGTAGGCGTTGGTTCAGGGCCATAAGGATTGTCTTCGAATACAGTCTCGCCGCTAGCAAGCTCAGCCCGCTGCGCCTCATCATAGCCCCAGCGTGTGAAATCGGGCGCGGCGGCAATGCCGATCATGCCTGCCAGCTGCTCGCCCAATGCCTCGCCCACCAGCAGCATCAGCCAGCCTCCCATGGATGAGCCGATCAGAACGATAGGGCCATCGACCTTAGCTGCGATCAGACCCAGCACTTCATCGCGCCAGCGGGACAAAGTGCCTTGAGCAAAATCGCCGCTTGATTGCCCGCAGCCTGAATAGTCCATCAGCAAGCAGTTTTGGTCGTTCGCGCTGGCCCAATCGAACAGAGCGGTCGCTTTGCTGCCGTCCATGTCTGACATGTAGCCGGGCAAGAAAACCAGAGTGGGGGCGGCTTTATCAGGGCCGCAATGATGCCGGAATGCGATTGTAACGTCGTCAGAAATCGCGAAAAATTCTGGAGCAGTCGTCATTTTCTGGCTCGATTATTTGCCCAAAGGATTGCACGCGGATTTGGCTTTGGAAGCGCCTTAGAAGAAGTCAAATTCTTCCACGTCCTCATCCTCTTCGCACATGGTTTTGAGTGCGCCAAATTCTGCCTCTGTTAAGATGGCCGGATATTCGCCCTCTTTTGCGGCATCGCGAAAGGCCTTTGCGCGTTCTCTCGGGGCTGGGTGACTGGCAATCCAGCCAGTGATCGCATTTTCGCTATCGCTTGTGGCAACCTCGCCGCTCTCGCCATCACTCTCTTCACCCTCTTTTGGTTCTGGGAGAGGGTCATATTCATCGGCCATCCGTTCAAAGAACTCTGCTGCACCCAAAGGCGAGATGTCGCTTTCAGCCATACGGGCGCGCGCAAAGGCATCGGCCTCGCGCTCTGCTTCGCGTGAATAGCCAAGGCTTGCGATGCCAAACAAAGTATCGCCTAGTCCGGTGTTTGCGCCCGAGAGCAAGATCGACATGCCAAATTGGCGCAGCATGGCGGTCATGACATGACGCTCGCGCACATGGCCGACCTCATGGCCCAAGACGCCCGCCAATTCTGCAGGCGTTTCGGCCTGCTGGATCAGCCCGTCGAACAGCAACACTTGGCCGCCGGGCAGCGCAACCGCATTGACCATGTCGATATTGGCAACACCGGCGCGCACCTGCGTTTCAGCCGGGTCCACCGCGTCGAGCATTTTGGCAAGCGCTGCGTCGCCCGCAGGGGTTGAGCATAGGCGGTTGCCGAAATCGCCGACCATCGCATCGCCCATGCGCCGCTCCCAACTTTCGGGAACGCGGGGGCCAAGCCATTCGGGCGCTGTCATAAACAAGGCGACAGCCGCTATGCTGACCACAGTGAATGCGGCTGCTGCTGGGCCAAGCCCAATGCGGTCGATCCAGCGGCCATATTCGGCAGCCTCTGGCAAGTTTTTGGCAAAGCCGGGGGGCATATCGCGGGGTAGCCGCAGCCGGAAGTCGGGCACATCTTCGCGTGTGTAGACGAGCTGATCGCGCAGTTTCTCAGCAAATTGTAAATCGCCAATAGGGATACGCACAGGCAACGCCGCCGCGCTTCCCGAAGCCGCAGCCTCTGTCAGGACAAGAAAGCCAGCCGGATCCCAGCGCGCCTGTCCCTCGCGGCGAAGCGCCACTTCCCCATCATACCAAATGGCAGCAATTGCAAAGCTCTGGTCGGTCATTGAGCGCGTATCCCCTTAGGCCCTAGATCGCGCCAACATCGAAGGCGTCGAGCAAGCCCTCGCCGGTTTGCGAGCTGTCGGTTTGCGATTGGCTCAGCTCGTCCAAAACGATTTCGCCGCTGGCTTCCATATGGGTCATGAAAAACTTCCAATGGCGATAGGACAAGAAGATATAGCCCACGCCCAAAGTCAGTATGACGAGGGCCGCATCGCCAACAAACAGCTTCACCCAATCCTTGGTCGATGCATTGAAGGAAAAATCCAGATCTTTCCAGCTGGTTGCGCCGATAACGACCTCGTAAAACTTCGAGTAAAAAGCGACCGCGATAAGGCCGATCAGCAGGTAAAAGGCGATAAAGCCAAACACTATGCCAATACCGCCGCCAACCGCTGCGCCTTCTTCACCGCCAAAGCCAAAGCCAGCACCTGCCCCAAAAAGCGTTGCGATGCCGAGGGCAAGGAACAGCACAAAAGGCGCAAGGTAAAACAGCAGAAAGCGCAGCAAGACATCGCCGCTTTCAGCATCGGCATAGAATTGATGCGGGCCGAAACTCATTTTCGACCATTTCTCATTCCACAGGCTGACCATGGCCCATGGGGTGAGGATATAGAGGAAAATCGTACCAACCGCTGTTTTCCAAACATAGGACCAGCCAAACTTGAAACCCTGATCGTCGCTGCCCCCGCGTATGCCGCGCCAACGTGTGCGCGACAGGCGGTATCTGAGCGCCCGAAACCGAGCTACGCCTATGAGGTAGAACGCGGCGGCGAATGTGGCGAAGGTCAAAGTGACGCCGAGCGTTTCATAACCTTGGAATACTAGCGCTTGCGCGCCTTGTGAAATCAAGAACAGCGGCAAGAGAATTGCAACCGCCACGATGAGGAAGCCGAAGAACAATTCCTTGCCCGTGCCGGCCCATTCTAGGTTCTCATCGACAAAGCGGCTGCGCGACCACAAATATTGCCGCTCGCGTGTGGTGGCCCAAAAGCGGTAAATGCCCAATGTCACGACCGTTAGCAGCAGATTGGTGAAGGCGATGGGCGCAAATTCTTGCCAAGTGCCCTCAAAACCAAATGCGCTTGGCGCCGAATTTTCCGTCTCGTCCATAGTATTGCCCGCCCCGATTGCCAAAAATTGCGCAGATATTTGGCGTGTTCTTCCGTTGCAGCAATGATGGCGGGGATTGACGGCAAGTCAAGCGCTTGAGGGCTAGTCTTTGATGAAGACCTCCTCGATTGTCAGCGCGAAAACATCAGCGATTTTGAAGGCGAGCGGTAGTGATGGGTCATAACGGCCCTTCTCAATCGCATTCACCGATTGGCGCGAGACCCCCAGCCTTTCGCCCAAATCCTGCTGCGACCAGTCGCG
>CAZTFZ010000055.1:0-9849 GCA_964613105.1 uncultured Porphyrobacter sp.
TCGTGGCGCTTTCCATGACCGCTGGCGGCGGCGCATGGGACAATGCTAAGAAATACATCGAAGATGGCAATCACGGCGGCAAAGGGTCAGAAGCTCACAAAGCGGCTGTCACCGGCGATACGGTTGGCGATCCCTACAAAGATACCGCTGGCCCGGCTGTGAACCCAATGATCAAGATCACCAATATTGTGGCGCTGCTTTTGCTCGCTGCTTTGGCTGGCGGTCATTGATTTGAAGCGTGATTGAGCGCCTCGGCGCTCAATCTATCCTTTCGCGGGATAGCCTGCGCAAAACAAAGAAACCCCCGTTGGAAGCACCATGCTTTCGGCGGGGTTTTTTGTTACACCAGCCGCATTGATCAATATGGCACAGCCACCGCCTCTCCCATTGACGTTGGCCAATTGACGTTGGATTGAACACTCGCCAACCTTGCGATGAGGAAGGCTTTAACGCGTCGACCAGGCGCTTCACAGCCGTGTGCAAGAAAGGAGCGGGCTTCACCTTTGGCCAAGGCCCTAAATAAGGCTGAGAGGCACGCCCAAAGCGCAAGCAGCACATCTGGTTCTGCAAGCTCCTTCGCTCGCCCCGATGCCACCCGTCAAACTGAGACGCCCAATGCACCTGTCGCTCGCTATTCCTTCGTAGCGACGCCTGCATCAAGGGCCGCATTGGAAGCTTTAACTGACCAATGGCGCAGCCTTGCTGCCAATGCAGCGCAGCCCAATCCCTTCTTCGAAGATTGGTTTCTTTTGCCATCACTGGAGCAATTTGACCCTGCCAATGAGGTGATTTTGGCCCGGCTTTACGACGGAGAAGAACTGGCGGGCCTGATGCCGCTTGCATTGGAGCGCAGCTATGAAGGCTACCCATTGCCGCATCTCACCAATTGGTTGCACGACAATATGTTCAGCGGTGTTCCTTTAGTTAGGCCGAGCGCAGAATATGCGTTTTGGGAGCATCTGATTGCTTGGGCCGATAGCCACACTCAAAAAGAGACATTTCTACACTTGTCGGGCCTCACAAGCGACTGCGCAGTCACCCGCGCGCTCTGGCAAGTATGCGCCAACCAAAATCGCGCATGCAACACAGTGTTTCGCGAAAACAGAGCGCTCCTTTTGCATGGTGAGAGCCCCGAAGCCCATCTATCAAAGGCTTTTTCCAAAAAGCGCCGCAAAGAATTGGGTCGCAAACGTCGGCGGCTTGAGGAAGAAGGCGATTTTCACTTTACGCGCTGCCGCGACAAGGACGGGCTTGATCAATGGATCTCTCAATTCTTAAAGCTTGAGCAGGACAGTTGGAAGGGCGCTGAGGGATCATCATTGGCCAGCGATCCGCGCAAAAAAGCGATGTTTGAGAGCGCGTTAAAGGGCGCTGCTGAAGCAGGCAAATTGGAACGGCTGGCCTTCCATTTGGGCGATGAGCCTGTGGCTATGCTCGCTCAATTCATAACTGGACGAGGAGCATTCAGCTTCAAAACCAGTTTCGCTGAAGACCTTGCGAGCCTATCTCCGGGCATGTTGTTGCAGGTCGAGAACTTGTCACTTCTTGACGATGAAACCATCGCTTGGTGCGATAGTTGCGCGGCCCCCGATCACCCTATGATTGACCGTATCTGGTTTGACCGCCGAGAGATCACTCGGCTATCTGTGCCGCTTGGAGGACGTTTGCGCAGGTTTGTCGGGCAATGCCTAACAGGACTGGAAGCGCAGCGCGTTGAAGCACGAAACACCCAGAAATCACAAGCAGTGGCAAACTCATGACGGCCCCAAAAACACAAACCAACAAATTAGCGGATAAGCCAGTTTTTGGCCCGAGTGCTCGCGCGCAATTTGCTCGCCACTATCCGGAAAAACCCCATGTTCTTGAGCATAATTTGCCCGATCACAGCCTTTTGACGCTGGACAGTCTGGCTCAATTGGCAGGCGATTTGCCAAACGCCAGCATTGAATACAATCGCGGTGATGTGCCCATCGGTGTTGATGGCAAGCCTGAAGCTACCGGCCTTTCAATCGAAGATACGATCCGCAAAATTGCGTCTAGCAACAGCTGGGCCGTCCTGAAAAATATCGAGCAAGTCCCAGCTTATAATGCGCTTCTGATTGGCTTGCTAGGCGAGCTACGCAGCGAAATTGAGACAAAAACTGGCGCGATGCTGCGCCCCCAAGGCTATGTGTTTATCTCAAGCCCCAATGCCGTGACACCCTACCATTTCGATCCTGAGCACAATATTCTGCTGCAACTGACTGGCAGCAAGGTCATGACGCAATTTCCTGCAGGAAACCCGCAATTTGCGCCTGACACAGTGCATGAAGCCTATCACACAGGCGGCGCGCGCGAACTGCATTGGGATAAGCAAATGGCGCAAGGTGGACAGGAATTTGCGCTTGCCCCAGGCGATGCCATGTTCGTGCCGGTTATGGCTCCGCATTTCGTGCGCAATGGCCCGCAAAGCTCGATCTCGCTTTCTATCACTTGGCGCAGTGACTGGAGCTTTGCAGAGGCCGATGCGCGAGCGCTCAATAGCATGCTGCGGGCTAGGGGCCTCGCGCCCAAAGCGCCCGGACGTTGGCCAAGTCAGAACTGGGCCAAATCGCGCAGCTTTCGGGCTTTGCGCAAGCTGGGCATGGCGGGATAAGCAGTGATGCGCGTTGACGTTATGGCAGGCACACGGCAAGGCCTTTTGCTATGAGCCAAACACCTACACCCGAAGTTCTCATTGCCAATCTCGTTGATTTATTGACCGTTGCGACCGAAGGCGGAGGGCGTTTTACAGGCAAGGCCCAAAAGGGCGGCGTTGGCAGGATGTTCGGCGGGCAAGTGATTTCGCAAGCCTTGCAGGCCGCTCAAGCAACGATTGAGGATGAAAAGCAGGCCCATTCCTTGCACGCCTATTTCTTGCGCGGCGGCAAAGAAGGTCCACCAACCCACTACCGCGTCGTAACAGATTTTGAGGGACGCAGCTTTGCCAATCGCCGAGTGGTCGCCAGCCAAAAAGGCGATGATGGCGAGGATGTGCCCATACTCAATCTCACCGCAAGTTTCCAAACGCCAGAAGAGGGTATGAGCCATGATGATGATGTCATGCCTGATGTGCCTCCGCCAGAAGAGCTCATCAAAGATACAGATTTGCGCCGTGAGCATGTCGAAAGAGCCGGTGTCAAAGGGGTTGCGCGGGACATGATGCTGCGCCCGCGCCCCATCGAAATGCGGACGCATGGCAAGCTTCACTGGATGAATAACGAACCGCGCGAACCGCGTGCCTTCAGCTGGTTCCGCACAGCCGCCCCTATTGCGCCAGCGGACGATAGTCCTGCGCTTCACAGAGCGCTGATTGCCTATGCCAGCGATTTCACTTTGCTAGGCACAAGCGCTCTTCCCCATGGGCTTAGCTGGATGCGCGGCGAGCTGGTTGGCGCGAGCCTTGATCATGCGATCTGGTATCACCGACCTGCGCGGGCGGATGAATGGCTGCTCTATGCAACCGACGCGCCTTGGTCGGGCAGCGGGCGCGGGTTTAATCGCGGGCGCATCTTCAATCAGTCAGGCGAATTGGTGGCCAGCGTCGCACAAGAAGGCATGATGCGCCGACGCAAAGCGAAACCCTAGGCTTAGCCTTAAGACTCCAGCTTTCGGCTTGCACTTCGATTGCGGCGCGTTACTCTTGTCGCTTGAGAGGATAAAACATGCCGACAATCACTCGCGAGAAACCGCTGGTTCACACGCTGCAACCGTCCAACCACCCCAATTTGTCAGGCCCTTGGACGCCCGTTCACGAGGAAGTGACGGTTGACGAGTTGGAAGTGATTGAGGGCGCAATTCCCGCCGATATTGACGGCATTTATCTGCGCAATACCGAAAACCAAGTGCACCAGCCCTTGGGCCGCTATCACCCGTTTGATGGCGATGGGATGATCCATCAGGTCAGCATTTCAGGCGGCAAAGCAAGCTATCGCAATCGCTATATTCGCACGCATTGTTTTGAAGCGGAGCAAATCGCTGGGGGTTCTATTTGGGGCGGATTGATGGACCCCAAGGGCACGTCTAAGCGTCCGGGCTATGGCGCGCATGAAGGGCTTAAGGACACAGGCTCCACCGACATCATCGTTCATGCTGGCACCGCTTATGCAACCTTCTACCAATGCGGCGAGGCGTGGATGCTCGACCCGCTCACTTTGGAAAGCAAAGGCAAGGCGCCTTGGGGACCGCTCGACGGGATTTCGGCCCACCCCAAGGTGGATGTTGATACGGGCGAGATGATGTTCTTCAACTATTCCAAACACGCGCCTTACATGCATTATGGCGTGATCGACCGTGCAGGAGAGCTAGTGCATTACATTCCTGTCGCTTTGCCCGGTCCTCGCCTGCCGCATGATATGGCTGTGACGCGCAATTACACCATCCTCAACGATATGCCGCTGCATTGGGATGAAAAGCTGCTAGAGCGCGATATTCATGCTGCGCGGATGCACGATGGCCAGCCCTCGCGCTTTGCCATTATCCCGCGCCACGGAAGCCCAGAGGATATTCGCTGGTTTGAGGCAGCGCCTTGTTATGTTCTCCATTGGACCAATGCCTATGAGGTGTCAGGGCCCGATGGCGATGAAATCGTGCTCGAAGGCTATTTCGAGGATCAGCCCATGCCTCCTCCCATCGAAGACGGCGGCGAGCTGGCGCAGATGATGGCCTATGTCGATATGAACTCGTTCCAATCGCGCTTGCATCGCTGGCGCTTTAATTTGGCAACGGGTGAAACGACCGAGGAACGCATCTCGGACACTGTGGTCGAATTTGGCATGGTCAATCCGCGCCATCATATGGACCAAAGCCGCTATGTCTGGTCAGTCACCGGCGAGCCGGGCCGGTTCTTGTTCAATGGCTTTTGTCGCTGCGATACTGAGACTGGCGAGGAAGAGCATTATCCTTTGCCGCAAGATGTCTTTGCCAGCGAAGCGCCAATGGTGCCCAAAAAGGGGTCGGACAAGGAAGATGAGGGCTATCTCATAACCTTCCTAATCGACGAGAACACTAGCACATCGCAATGCGCCATTCTTGATGCGAGCGACATTACCAAGGGGCCGATCTGCCGCCTAGCGCTGCCGCATAAGCTGTCGTCAGGTGTGCATGCCACTTGGGTTGAGCATAGCCAGCTTAAAGCCGACGCGGCCTTTCACCGTGAGCAAAACGCTGCTTGACTAGCCGGCCTTCTTGTCGCGGCTAGCCGCCGATCCTTGGGCCTTAGCCTTGGGTGCGTCTGTTAAGCGAGTGCGCATACGGGCAATATTGGCTTTCTTGTCAATCTTCTCATCGGCGCTGCGCATGTCAGAAAACTCGCGCGGATTATACGGCTTTGAAAAGAGATAACCCTGCGCTTCAGTGCAGCCCTCTAGGCGCAACTTCTCAAGTTGACCTTGCTGCTCAACCCCCTCCGCTGTGGTTTCAATGCCCAGACTATCAGCGAGGCTTGTAACAGCCCTTACAATCGCCAGGCTATCAGGCCGATCATCCAGCTCGTTGATGAAGCACTTGTCGATCTTAATCTTGTCGAATGGGAAGCTGCGCAGATAATTGAGCGAGCTGTAACCGGTACCAAAATCATCGAGTGCAATGCGAATGCCAAAATCATGCAGCTTGAACAGGGTCGCAAGATTGGTCTCGCTATCGTGCAACAGGATGTTCTCCGTGATCTCAAGCTCAAGCCTAGATGGCTCTAGGCCCGAAGCTGCAAGCGCGGCAAATATCTTGGAGACAAGGCTGGAACTGCGCATTTGCACTGGCGAGAGATTTACCGAGACACGCAAATGATCAGGCCATTTCGCAGCCTCTTCGCAAGCTTCGCGCAAAACCCATTCGCCAATGGGAACAATCAAGCCAGTTTCCTCGGCCAAAGGCACAAATTCATCAGGCATGACAACGCCGCGGGTCGGGTGATTCCAACGGATCAAAGCTTCGTATGAGGCAGTCTCACCGGTCTCGATCTTGATCTGAGGCTGATAGTAAAGCTCAAACTCGCCAGCGACCACAGCGCTGCGAATATCCATCTCAAGTTGGCGGCGCTCTTCTGCGGCATGATCCATACCCTGCTCAAACAGAGCATATTGGTTCTTACCAGCCGCTTTTGCAGCGTAGAGCGCAAGATCAGCGCATTTCATTACATGAGCTGCGCTGTTCTCATCGGCAGTGGACACGCTAATGCCGATCGTTGTCGAAATGATCATTTGCACGCCCTCAATATCGACCGGCTCAGCAACCGCCACAATCGCTTTCTTGGCGATTTGTTCAGCCCTTACCTGAGCCCCAATACCTGAGACTAGGATTGCAAATTCGTCTCCTCCAAAGCGAGCGACAACCTCGTCCTCATCCGCTGCAAGTGAAATGCGTCGAGCAATCTCGCACAGCAATTTGTCGCCCGTTGGATGCCCTAAAGTGTCGTTGACAGTCTTGAAGCTATCAAGATCAAGATACAGCACAGCAACGCCGCCTTCGCTAGGATGGCGTTTAAGTTCGCGGCTTAGAGTTTCGTTGAATTGGAACCGGTTTGCCAGCCCAGTAAGGCCATCATAATGGGCCATATAGCTAACGCGCTCTTCTGCTTGCTTTTGCGCAGAAACGTCAGACGCAACGCCCCGAATACCGCCAGCTTGGGTGGGCTGCGCGCTAAGGGTCCACCAACGCGCATCGCCATCGACCTGAAGCCTAAGGGTGATATTGCGGAAGCCGTAATGGCTTGCAATGTGATCGCTCAAAATCTCGCGCTCTCCCGATTCCTCGAACAAAGCACAAAAATCGGTTCCTTCGAGCACTTCTTGTGCGCGGCCGGCGGCCTCTGCAAAGCGCGGTGAAGCTTTGATGATCGACCCTTCTGAGTCGATTTCCCAGAGCCAATCAGACGCTTGCGCTTCGAAATCGTTGAGCAATAATTTTACCGTTTCGCCGCTTTCGCGCAGCTCTTCGCGCGCCTTTATCCGTTCAATGAATAAAGCTTGGCGTGAGAAAGACGCGCGCGTCAGAAGCAGAAAATAGCAAGCGAGCAAGATTGAACCTGCCAAAGTCGGCGCATTGGGCCCAACGGTTAGAACCGCCAGACTGCCGATTGTAAGCGGAGCGATAAACAAAACCGCACCGCGCGCCATAGAGGTATAAGTGGTAACAGATGCACCCATCATGCCGCTGCATAGAATGATAAGCAGGACATATTGGGCTGGCGTTGCGACCGAGGCCATAAACACTGCCCCCAGCGCCCAACATGTACCATTGTAAAGCGCGATCACTTCGATCAGGCGGCGCTGTTTGCGGACCTCTTGCACGCTGCCGCCATCAGCGGCTGACAGGGCGCGATGTTGGCGCAAGTTTACGATCCGCAGCCCTGCACCAAGGAGAATGGCGGCAAACCATACAAGCAAGGGAATGACGACCGCTTGGCTCCAAAAAGCGAAGACTGCGACACAGGCATTGAACAGGCCAGCGATCGATGCTGCCAACGCATAGCGCAGATTGTCTTCGACCTGCTCGCGCTCGACAACACTTCTCAGCAGATTTTGAACCTTGGGCGGATTTGCCTCGGCGCTGTTCATCCCAAATTTACCCTCATTATAATTTTGAGGATGGCTTTAGGAGGTAAGCCTTAAGAATAGGTATTAGCACTAGGGGTTCGGGGAAGAGCTCACTTATCGATTTCCGAATTAGGCTCTCGATTCAATGTCAAAGACATCGATCAAACAAAAGCTCATGCGAACCAATATTTGTTTTCGAGACCTGCCTTTTTATCCGCCTGCATGATAGAAATCATAGATTTTCTGAGCGACGCCAGCGCTAATCCCCGGCGCTCGCTGCAAATCTTCAAGCGAGGCTGCGCGCACCTTGCTGGCCGTGCCGAAATGCAAAAGCAGAGCGCGTTTGCGCGAAGGGCCAATTGCCGGGATCTCATCCAAAGGACTGGCAGTGATCGCTCGGCTGCGCTTTGCCCGATGCGCGCCAATGGCAAAGCGGTGGACCTCATCGCGCAGGCGCTGGAGGTGGTACAATAGCGGCGCATTAACCGGCAGCATCTTCTCGCGGCCATCGGGGAAATGGAAAACCTCTCGCCCCTCGCGGCCATGGTCTGGCCCCTTGGCAATCGCAATCAGTGGAACATTCTCAATGCCCATCTCGCCCAGAACTGCCCGCACTGCGCTCATCTGGCCTTTGCCGCCATCCAAGAGAACGAGATCGGGCCAAACAGCCTTATCGCCGCTGGTTTCGCGGTCAGGATCATCCTTCATCGCGCGCGCAAACCGGCGTTCCATCACTTCGCGCATCATCGCATAATCATCATTGGATTGAGCGGTCTTGATGTTGAACTTGCGATATTGGCTTTTCTCAAACCCTTCAGGGCTAGCAACCACCATTGCGCCGACCGCCTTTGCACCTTGAATATGGCTGTTGTCATAGATTTCGATGCGGTGGGGCGGCTCATCAAGCTCAAGGAATTCAGCCAGCTCGCGGTTCAATTTGGCCTTAGTCCCGCTTTCAGCCAGCCGCCTTTCAAGCGCCTCTGTGGCATTGCGAGCAGCCTGCGCCATTAAAGCCCGCCTCTCGCCGCGCTGAGGGGTTGAAATGGCGACCTTGTGGCCCGCGCTCTCGCCCAAAGCGAGGCTGAGCAATTCCTGCTCTGCAAGCTCGCGATCCACCAAAATGGTCTTTGGCGGCGGCACTTCCTCGTAAAATTGCGCCAACACTCGGCCCAAAACCTCGTTTTCGTCCACGCCTTGTGTGTGGGCGGGGAAAAAGGCGCGGTGTCCCCAATTTTGCCCGCCGCGCACGAAAAAAGCCTGAATGCCGATCTGCCCGCTTTTGCTTGCAAGCGCGAAGATATCAGCATCGCCCACGCCGCTAGCATTGATCGCTTGAGAACCTTGGATAAAGGTCGCTGCGCGCAATCGGTCGCGCAAAATCGCAGCGCTTTCAAAGTCGAGCTCTTCGGCGGCCTTGGCCATTTGCTTTTCGATTTTCGCTTGGACCGCGCCCGATTTGCCCGAGAGGAAATCCTTCGCCTCTTTCACCAGCGCGTCATAACCTTCCTCGTCAATCCGGCCCACGCAAGGGGCAGAGCAGCGCTTGATCTGATAGAGCAAGCATGGCCGGTCGCGATTGGCGAAAAAGCTGTCAGTGCAGCTTCTGAGCAGGAACAGCTTTTGCAGCGCGTTGATCGTTGTGTTGACATTGCCAGCGCTCGCAAAAGGGCCGTAATAATTGCCCTTTGCCCGCCGCGCGCCGCGATGTTTCTGGATCCTCGGAAAGCCGTGATCGGCCCGCAGCAAAATAAACGGAAAGCTCTTATCATCGCGCAAAAGCACATTGAACGGCGGACGATAACGCTTGATCAATTGCGCTTCTAACAGCAGCGCTTCTGCTTCGGAATTGGTGGTGATGATCTCCATCGCGCGGCATTGGCTGACCATGCGCTGCAAACGCCGCGTCAGCCCATTGACTTGAGCATAGTTGGCGACCCGCGCCTTAAGACTGCGCGCTTTTCCCACATACAGCACATCGCCGCGCGTATCGAGCATGCGGTAAACACCGGGCGAGGGTTTCAGCGTTTTGACCGTTTCGCGGATTGCCGCAACACCGGCCTCTAAATCAGGCCGAGCGCTCGCCACAGTTTGCGCGGCTTTTTCCTCGTTGAACCGGCTTTTGCCGTGGGGATTGTCGTTTGAACCTGCGGTTGCGCGCGCCATGCCTCAAGCGTTAGAGCTTTGCTGCGGGAAGCTCAACCGATGGAACGACTTGTATTGCCAGCAAAACAAGTTCACCCCTCGCCGCCATGACCTCTGCACCACCCAGCCAACCGATCAAGCCTGCCCGCACGGTGGG
>CAZTFZ010000056.1:0-9712 GCA_964613105.1 uncultured Porphyrobacter sp.
CGCACTTGGCGCTGGGCTGCATCAATGCCGACCACATAGAGCGGTTCTTTAAGCCCGCCAATATCGAGCCCGCGCCTTTGGCCGACGGTGTAATGGATCACGCCTTTGTGCTCGCCCAATGTTTCGCCCGTCTGCGCATGAACGATCGCGCCGGGAATGCCGCCTTCGGGGCGCATTTTCTCGACGATCTTGGCGTAATTGCCATCGGGCACAAAGCAGATGTCTTGGCTGTCGGGCTTGGCCGCATTGCGAAGACCAGAGCGCTCCGCCAATTCGCGCACCTCAGATTTTGGCATGCCGCCCAAGGGAAAGCGCAGATAATCAAGCTGAGCATCGGTGGTGGCAAAGAGGAAATAGGATTGGTCGCGCGCTGGATCATGGGCCTTGTGCAATTGCGCAGTGTCACCCTCCATCACTCGCCGGACATAATGGCCGGTCGCAAGGCAATCGGCGTTAAGCTCGCGCGCCATGGCGAACATATCGGTAAACTTTGGGCCCATATTGCAGCGGATGCAGGGTACAGGCGTTCGGCCTGCGAGGTAATCATCGGCAAATTGATCGACCACTTCGTCGCGAAAGGCGCTTTCATGGTCAAAGACATAATGCGCAATGCCAAGGCTGTCGCACACCGCGCGGGCGTCTTCTATGTCATCACCAGCGCAGCATGCGCCCTTGCGGCCTGTTGCAGCGCCATAGTCATAAAGCTGCAGAGTGATGCCGATGACTTCGGCTCCGCTGGCCGCTGCCAAGGCTGCTACGACCGAGCTATCGACCCCGCCTGACATGGCCACAACGATTCGGCAGTCAGCAGCCGGGCGCGGCAAATCGAACAAAGCTGCTGCTTGATCCTTGGGAAGAATCCCCTCTTTTGTTGCGGTGTCAGCCATAATTTGAGCGCCCTTACACTGGCTGCCAGACTTGCGCTAGCTTTGCCTTTGGCTCGGCGCACATGCGCATGGGCAGATCATTTGCCCGTTAAGAACTGAGCGGCACTGCGGGCTGATCGTTTAGTCGCATTGCGGCTCTTTTGTCTTGTCGCATTGCGACGGGGCTGCTCTTTCACGGAACATTTACCACGCCCACCTATAGACACGCTCATGTTTGAGGGTCGAATAGAGCCAATTGGCGACAATAAGGAAGGCGAACAGCCTGTCCTGCGCGAGCTGCGCTGGCCCGAGCTGTTGGCTCGCCTTGAGGCGACTCGCGATTTTCGCAAAGGCCGCAGCATTGCTGAAGATGGTGCAAACAGTGGCGAAGCGGGCGAGGCGGGCTTTGGCTCCTTTGCCTCACGCCATGACGAAATCAGCTCGAATGGTGGGACCGGTGAAGCCGCCACCCAAGAGCAAGCTGCGGGCGATGTTTCAAAACGGGTCAAAAGCGTTAGCGAAAATCAGCAATCTGTTAACCACGCCCTTTCAAGCGATAGCAAAACCAACGTCGTATCTAATGGTCATGACGCGAACATTCGCGGCGAGAAATGACCGAGAACCGATATGATTGAAAATCAAGACATCCGCCCTTCAAAAGTAATCGGCCCCTTGGGCGAGCCGCTGACCATTGATGATTTGCCCCCTCCGCAAACCAAACGCTGGGTGGTTCGCCGCAAGGCTGAAGTTGTCGCGGCGGTGAATGGCGGCCTATTGACGATAGACGAAGTGCTCGAGCGCTACACGCTGACGCTTGAAGAGTTTGCTTCGTGGCAGCGAGCGGTCGACCGTTCGGGTATGCAGGGCCTTAGGGTCACTCGCATCCAACACTATCGCGACCTTTACGAGCGCCAATTCAAATATTGAGCCAAAAGATCCAATAGCGGATCGTACAGAGTTTGGGCTGACGCCGCGGGGCCTTTACGGGTGGCCTCGCTGGCGCGCCCAAATTCATACAAGCTATCACCATTTCCCAATTGGCGAAAAAACGCCTATCCCAAATCCACTCTGCTCCAAATCTGGGCAGATTCGGCTAAGCGCCAGCAGAACCAATTGCTGGGTAGCCATGGTATTTTGGAGGGTAACAATGGGTTGGATTGCAACAATTATTCTGGGCGGCATCGCTGGCTGGTTGGCGAGCATGGTGATGAACCGCGATGCGTCTATGGGCATTTTTTGGAATATTATCGTAGGCGTTGTTGGCGGCTCAATTGGTAGCTTCATCGGCAACTATGTTGGATTTTTGAGTACAGATAGCGGTTGGTTCATGTACCTGATCACGGCTGTTATCGGAGCAGTCATTCTGCTCGGCATCGTCAATCTAATTAAGCGTGGCAGCGTGCGCTAAACTAAGCGCATTGTGCCATTGCCCCGGCTTGAAGAGGTTGGGGCTAAGGAACGCATAAGAAAAAGGGGCGGCTCGCTTATTCATGGCGGGCTGCCCTTTTTGTGTTTTGGGCCCGCCTGTTGCGAATAGGCCGTTGTGCGCAAAAGCCTTTTTACCGAACTGTTGCGCAAATGTTGCTGATCTGCGCTGCTTTGCCCTCGGTCGAGACGCGCATTGCGCTCCTAAAAGCCTATGTCTAGTGCAATGGAACAGGCGTCTTGCGCCAACTGATATAGTCATGTAACACAGCTGACGAATACTGACGTGAGCATGAAAAGTCGGCTCGATAAGTTCTAACGGCCTGATAATCACACTGTATTTGAGTGTGCGGCGGGCAGAAATTACCGAGTACAGGGTAAGTTTATGTCGGGTTAGCCCGCCATAATTTAAAGGCAATTGCGATGAATAAAGAGGCCAGCATCTGGGCAAAAGAGCCGGGGACTTTCTCCAGTCCTGATGATATGGCTCGCACTGGCCGAAGCCGCCTTTTCACGATTGGCGCGCTTATCTTGATATTGCTCGTGGCTGGTGCGATCGCGCTGACCGTCTATCGCACCTACTTCGCCGCCGAAGAAGCCGTCGATGATGACGGACAAAACCCTGTTGTCACAGTGATTGCGCCTGGCGCTCAGACCGTTGCGGGAGAGATCAACGCCAGCGGAACGATTGCTGCAAGGCGTGAAATGCCCGTTGGTGTCGTTGGTGAGGGCGGACGCGTCGTGTCCGTTCCGGTTGATGCTGGCGATTGGGTTAAGCGGGGCCAAGTTTTGGCGGTCATTGACCGTTCGGTTCAGGCCCAGCAGGGTCGCAGCGCTCAGGCTCAAGTTCAAGTGTCACAAGCCGATGCCAATTTGGCCCAAGCCAATCTGGACAGGGCTTTGCAACTTGTCGAGCGCGGCTTTGTGTCCAAGGCAGATGTCGACCGACTAACCGCGACACGTGATGCGGCCAATGCCCGCGTCCAAGTCGCTCGCGCGCAGGCCGCTGAATTGAGCGCTCGCGCGGCGAGGCTCAACATCCTTGCTCCGGCAGCGGGTCTTGTACTGGCGCGCAATGTGGAGCCGGGCCAAACGGCCAGCGCAGGCTCTGGCCCCTTGTTTCGAATTGCCCGCGACGGCGAGATGGAATTGATGGCCAATGTCAACGAAGCGCAATTGGCTGGCCTTGCGACAGGCGTTGAGGCGCAAGTTGTGCCGGTTGGTTCAGCCAAATCTTTCACTGGTCAGGTCTGGCAGGTTTCTCCGACGATTGACCCGCAAAGTCGCCAAGGAACAGCGCGCATTGCACTGCCCTATGCGCCTGAATTGCGCCCGGGTGGCTTCGCCTCTGCGCTGATCAGTTCGGGCACAGTGGTTGCGCCCATGCTGCCAGAAAGCGCCGTTCTTTCCGATGATGAGGGCAGTTTTGTCTATGTCGTCAATGGCGAGAGCAAGGCTGAACGCCGCTCTGTCCAGACGGGCATGGTCACGGCCAATGGCATTGTTGTAAACGGCGGACTTGATGGCAGCGAGCAAGTGGTTTTGCGCGCTGGCGGTTTCCTGACAGAGGGCGAGGCAGTCGTCGCCAGAGTGCAGGAAGAAGGCTAGGCCGCCATGGATTTTCGCAATCTATCCGCATGGTCGATCCGCAATCCGGTGATCCCGCTGGTGATGTTCACCGCGCTTTTGTTCGCGGGCATCTTGAGCTTTGTCCAAATGGATGTGGTGAACAATCCCGATATCGAATTTCCCGGTGTTCGGGTTGATATCTCGCAGCCCGGCGCTGCGCCAACTGAGATTGAAAATCAGATTACGCAGCGGGTTGAGAGCGCCATCGGCTCGCTCAATGGCGTGCGCAATATGTCCTCGACTGCGCGCGAGGGCAGCTCCAACACCTTTGTCGAGTTTGAGATCGGCACTGACGTCAATGATGCCGTCGCCGAGGTGAAAAACGCCGTTGACGAGGTGCGCGGAAGCTTGCCCGACGGCATTTTGGAACCGCGCATCAATAAGGTTGATGTTGCTGGCGGGTTCCTCGGAATTTTCGCGGTTGAAGCCGATGATATGACGATTGAGCAATTGAGCTGGTTCGTCGATGATACAATCGCCAAGCGCTTGCTTTCTATCGAGGGCATGTCAGAGGCCAGCCGTTTTGGCGGCGTTGACCGCGAGATTGAGGTGATCCTTGATCCTGCGCGGATGCAGGCTTTGGGTGTCACTGCGACCCAAATCAATCAGGCTTTGCGGCTGGATAATGTCGATGCTGCGGGCGGTATGGCCGAGGTTGGCGGCACGCGGCAATCAGTGCGTGTCTTGGGCAATACAGAAACCGCCTTTGAGCTGTCTCAACGGCAAATTCGCCTAAACAACGGCAGCTCGATCAAATTGGCCGATGTGGCGCGCGTACGCGATGGCATTTCTGAGCGAACCTCGATCAGTAAGGTTGGCAATAAGGAAGTCGTCAATTTCATCATGTCGCGGGCCAAGGGCGCCTCTGATGTGACCGTCTATGCCGAAGCGCTGGAAGTGATCGCGCAAATCGAAGAGGAAAACCCGGGCGTTAAGGCGATCCCCTTGCTCAATTCGGTGAAATACACCGAGGACCAATATGAAAGCTCAATCGCGGCCATGGTCGAAGGTGCGGTTTTGGCGGTTGTGGTTGTCTTCTTCTTCCTGCGCGATTGGCGCGCCACGGTCATCTCGGCCATTGCGATACCGCTGTCCGCTATCCCGACCTTCTGGTTCATGGATTTGCTCGGTTTCAATCTCAATCAAATGTCGCTGCTGGCGCTGGGACTGGTGGCCGGCGTGTTGGTGGATGATGCGATTGTCGAGATTGAGAATATCGTGCGACACATGCGTATGGGCAAAACCGCCTATCAAGCCTCGATCGATGCAGCCGATGAGATTGGTCTGCCGGTTGTTGCGACCTCTTTTTGTATCGTAGCCGTGTTTTTACCCGTTGGCTTAATGCCGGGCATTACAGGGCAGTTCTTCAAGAATTTCGGCCTGACGGTTGTTGTGGCTGTTTTGATGAGCCTTGCGGTGGCGCGGATGATCACCCCGATGTTGGCAGCGTATTTCCTGCGCGCAGATGGCCATGCCACGCACGGCGAGGGTGTGTGGATGGACCGCTATATGCGTGTGCTGGAATGGACGCTCGACCGCGGGCAATTGACGGCAATGCGCGCAAATGTGCCAGCTGTTAAGCGGCGCTGGATTTACATCCCTGCGCTCATTCTGATCGTGATCCTTGTTCTTGCCGCTGGCGGCGGCGGGGCAGCGCTCGGCTTTTACCTTTTCGAAGAAGCAGACATCCCAGCAACGCTTGCCAATATGGTCTCATCGGAAGAGGGCTCGCTTGTATGGAGCCTTGTGGCAAGGCCTTTGCAGCTATTGCAGCTAATGGCGGTGTGCGCTCTTGGCCTGCTAGCGATCGTTCTGCTCTTGTTGATCCTCCGGGGCTTCTCCGGCCTTAGTGGTCAAATGACGCGCCAAGGTTGGCACTATCTCGAAGCGCGTTTCCACGATCACCGCGTGTGGATGCTGGGCGTTGGTTTCTTTTCCTTCATCCTAACGGTCCTGCTCTTTTCGCAAACGCCCTTCCAATTCTTCCCCGACTTTGACGATGACAATATCCGTGTCGAAATTGAGATGGTTCCGGGCACTACGATTGCTTCAACAGAGCGGGTCTCGGCGCATGTCGCAGGCTTGCTGAACGAGCAGCCCGAAGTGGAGCAGGCACTCGAACGCGTTCGCCAAGGCACGGCGACGATTTATCTCACTCTGAGGGATGATCGGGAACGCAGTTCCTCAGAATTTTCTCGCGATCTTGCCCCTGATATGGCGCAAGTTGCCGATGCGCGCGTTCGTTTCCAAAGCGACTCTGGCCCCGGCGGTCCGGGCAGTGGCCGCGATATTACCGTCATGCTGGCAGGGTCTGATCCCAAATTATTGAATGCAACTGCTGCGACGGTGGTTGAGCAGATGAAGACGCTGGAAATGGTGGTTGCCCCGCGCATCAACTCTGATGTGCCGCGCCCTGAAATCATTATCAGGCCGCGCACCGAATTGCTTGCTGATTTGGGTGTCTCAACGATTGCTTTGAGCCAGACCATCCGAATTGCGACCATGGGCGAGATTGAGCAGAATGCAGCGAGATTCTCGCTTTCTAACCGGCAAATCCCAATTCGTGTGCGTCTGCCCGCTTCCTCGCGCGAAGATTTGACGACGATTGAGAATTTGCCCGTTCCCACTGCTAACGGTGGTTCTGTCCCGCTCGGCACAATTGCCGACATTACCTTCGGTTCTGGGCCGACCACAATTCAGCGCTACAATCAGAACAATCGCGTGTTTATTGGCGCAGACTTAGCGAACGGGTTTTTGCTAGGGGATGCGACCTTAGCCGTCGATGCCTTGCCAGCCTTGACCGAATTGCCATCTGGCGTGATCCGCGATGCCGTTGGTACAGCTGAACTCGAACAAGAATTGTCCGAGAGTTTTGGCAATGCGATCCTCTCGGGCGTGCTGTTGGTCTTTGCGGTGCTGGTCTTGCTCTACAAGCGCGTGATGAGCCCGCTCGTCAATATGACTTCGCTCGCATTGGCGCCATTGGGCGGTATTTTCCTCGTCTGGCTGGTGGGCCAGCCGCTGTCGATGCCCGTGCTTATTGGCATTTTGCTCTTGCTCGGGATCGTCTCCAAAAACTCGATCCTGCTGATTGATTTCGCTATTGAAGCGATGGATTCAGGCGTCAGGAAATTCGATGCGATTATGGATGCTGGCCACAAGCGCGCTCAGCCAATCGTGATGACCACCGTTGCGATGACCGCTGGCATGGTGCCGACAGCGCTCTCGCTTTCTGGCGACGGAGCGTGGCGTGCGCCCATGGGCACGGTTGTGATCGGCGGCTTGATCCTATCCACCCTATTGACCTTGTTGATCGTTCCAGCAGGTTTCAGCCTTGCTGATGGCGTCGAAAAGCGCTTGGGGCCGTGGATGCGCCAGCGCTTCCTCACCTATAAGCCGGGTGATGATGCGAGGCCGATTGCCGATCCTGATGCTGAGACAGCCCCGGCAGAGTGACCTCTAAGCTTAGCAATCCACCAACTCCAGATTTGGCAACCGTGAGCTTGCCGGCCGATAAGGCGCGAAGAATGCGCCGCGCCGCTACCGGAATGCTCGTTTTGATGGCAGTGATTTTCGTCGTCTCGGGCAAGTTCCTCGAGACCCACGCCGCTTGGGGCTATGTCCATGCCTTTGCCGAGGCTGCTATGGTCGGCGGGCTCGCAGATTGGTTCGCGGTGACAGCGCTGTTTAGGCGGCCCTTGGGCCTTCCTATCCCGCACACAGCGATCATTCCTGAGAATAAGGACCGTATCGCTGACACAATGGCGCAATTCCTGCGCGAGAATTTCCTTATCCCTTCTGTGGTCGCTCGCAGAATGCGCGAGATGAACCTCGCTAAATCCTTGGGCAGCTATCTCACCGAACCGCAAACAGGCGGCAGCACACGCGTGCGCGAAGGGGCGGGCGAGCTGCTCGTCGAAGTGCTCGAATCGCTCGATCCAGACAGGCTTGGGGGGCAAGTGCGTGTCGGATTAGCCTCCGGGATAGAGCGGCTCGAATTTGCGCCATTGCTTGGCCAAGTGCTCGACGCGATGATTGCCGATGGCCGTCACAAGCCAATGATCGACAGCATCATCCGTTGGTCAGGATTGGTGTTAGAAGACAATGAGGACATGGTTCGCGGTGTCATTCACGAACGCGCCAATGCCTTATTGCGCATGACAGGTCTTGATGAGACATTGGCCAATTCCGTGCTCGATGGACTGTATAAATTGCTCGCTGAGGTTTTGGTCGACCCGGACCATCCCTTGCGGGACAAGGTTGAGGAGGGCTTGGCCGATTTCGCCCAAGGCTTGCGCGAAGACCCAGCCTTGCGCGCAAAAGTTGAGGGGATGAAGAGCGATCTCATCAACAATCCTGCCGTTGGCGAATGGTGGCAAGGCGTGTGGGAGCGTATTCGCCGCAAGCTCATTGCCATGGTCCAAGGCGCTGATGATGCGGATATGGGCAGGCTCACCGACACTCTGGCAGAGATGGGCGAAGCTTTGCGCGATGATCCGCGTTTGCAAGCGCAAGTGAACCGCTTTGCTCGCCGCACTGTGGCTGGCGTTGCGACGCGTTATGGCGGGCAGATCGTCCAACTTGTGTCCGAAACCGTGCGCCGCTGGGATGCCGAAACTGTCACAGGCCGGATTGAAGGCGCAGTTGGCCGCGATCTGCAATTCATCCGCATCAATGGCACGATGGTGGGCGGGCTTGTTGGTGTGACGCTGCACTTCATAATGGGGCTCGGCATCATCTGACCGAGTAAGCACCCTGCGGGCTTTTTCTTAGCCCAACGCCCGCTTTGCTGCCCGCTTTTGGTCTGATCCCTCTATAAGGGAGATATGCAGCATCCCTCCTCACCAACACCCTCAGCCGTGCGCGCGCTTTACTATGCGACGCTTTTTGCAAGACAGACGCCTGCCGCCCAATTGTCGGAAGACAAAGCATGGCTAAGCGATGCTCTCGCCGCAGCGCGTGTGCATTGCCGCAGTCCTGAAACCCAGCGCCTGTGTCGCGCTTATGCCCTAGCGATTGGCCGTGCCGACCGGCATGCAGCGCAGATATTTGCGCTTGAGCTGATTGAGCATTGGGAGCCGCCACAAAGCGCAGCCAAAGCGCCTGAAATGACCGACCGCCAGCCACCCTTGCACCTCGTAGGAATCCCTAGCCCTGCATCAGCGGCTTAGCCATCACCCCTAGCTAGCATGGCCCTCCCAAGCGAAAAGGCATCTGCATCTGTATCTCTATCGCAGGCGCCCAAGGGTGAGGAGCTATGCAGATATGACAGATTTTGCCCAAAGGCTGGAGGAAGAGGCGCGCTTTTGCCTCGCCGCGCGGCGCGAACTGGCCTGTGGTAAAGGGCTTGGTGGGAAGGGACGGGTCAAAGCCAGACGCTTTGTTAAGGTTCCGCTCCAGAAGACTCGCCAAAGAGCAGATTTGAGCTTTTGCAGACTGCTGGCCATGCTTGAGCCGCGCATTGCCCGCCTGACGCACAATTACCGCCTAACCGATATGGCGGATGATGCAGCGCAGGTTTGCGCCATCGCTCTGCATCGGGCGCTCGACAGTTACGAGCCTGACAAAGCCCGTTTTACTACCCATGTCACATGGCAAATGCGCGGAGAGCTGCAATCCCTGCGCCACCGAATGCGGCTTGATTCTCGGCAAGGCGCGCGCAAAGCCGGAGTGCGCTCTATCTCTTTGGAAAACATGATGCCCGAAAGCCCGGAACTGCAAGACGCTCGCAGCCATCAGCGGACAGAGAGCGGCCTAAGCGCATTTATGGCAGGGCGCTATCTCGACAGGCT
>CAZTFZ010000057.1:0-2843 GCA_964613105.1 uncultured Porphyrobacter sp.
GACTCGCGCTATTGCGATTCGCTTCATTGAGATTCTCTGGCGAAATCCTCTTCGCCAAAGGTCGCACGCGCTTCGCCGGTCAAATTGCGCCTTGGTGGCAAAGGCTCGCCTTCCAAGGCCGCAATGCCGCTCTGGCCCTCAGCTGTAGGAGCAAAGGTCCGCCAGATAATTCCGGCCGTATCATCGCTAACGAGCAGGCTTCCATCAGAGGCCCATTCCACCCATGTGGGCCGGCCGCGCGTATCGCCATCCTCGGTCAAAAAGCCTGACAGCACTGGCACTGGCGCGCCTGTTGGATTGCCGCGTTCATCAAACGCCACATAGACCACGTCATAGCCAGAGGGCGGCTTGCGGTTCCAAGAACCATGGCGAGCGACAAATGCGCCCGAGGCAAAACCATCGCCCATGCGAGAGCCTTCTGCGCTGAACACAAGACCAAGGGCTGCCACATGCGGCCCCATCGCATATTCGGGTTTGCGCGCATATTCGGTGAGAAAGGCTGGCATTGGCGCCTCAACCCGGCGGTCGACAATGTCGCGCCAATAGACCCAAGGCCAACCATATTGAGCGCCCACCGGCACATTGGTGAGGTAATCGGGCACAAGGTCAGAGCCGAGCATATCCCGCTCGTTCACTGTGGTCCACAATTCGCCCGTCCATGGGCTGAAATCAAGACCGTTGGGATTGCGCATACCAGCGCCAAAAATACGCTGGCTTTCGCTTTCCAGATTGTATTCCCAGATCAGCGCGCGGCCCTCTTCCACATCCATGCCAGACTCGCCAATATTGGAGACAGAGCCGACCGCAATATACAGCCTGTCACCATCAGGATGCAGCTCCATATTGCGCATCCAATGGCCGCCGCCAGGCGCGAGATCCATCAGCTTGCGGCCCTCGCCGCTCAAGGCCTCTGCGCCAAGCTCATAATCGAACGCGAGCACTGCATTGTGATTGGCAACGAACAAAACGCCGTCATGCCACGCCATGCCTGAAGGCGAATCGAGCGGTGTGCCGAGATTTTCAGACAGATTGTGCTGCACTTCTGCCACGCCATCGCCATCTGCATCGCGCAGCAGCATGATGGTGTTCGCAGACGCTCCGGTCGCGCCAGCGCGGGTCAGCAAGAGATCGGCAATCCATGCGGTGATGCCGCCATCGCCCTCTGCCTCGGGCGCGCGGGTCAGCGTCACCAGCACATCGCCATTGGGCAGAGCGTATAGAACGCGCGGATGGTCGAGCCCTTCGGCAAAACGGCCCACTGCTAGGCCTTGCGCTGGTGCAGGCGCCTCGCCCTCTTCCCAGCCGATGGGCTTGGCGATCTGAATGGTCGGAATGCTCTCTGCATCCGCCTCTTCCAGCGTAGGATCGGTGCCCGTCACATCCTCAAAGGGCACTTCGGCCGTATCGCCGCGGGTTAGCAAGAATCCCAGCACGCCGAGCACTAGGATAAGGATGAGAAGACCGATGAGGAGTTTTTTGCCGAGTGTCATACGGCGGGTTTAGGCGAGCTTTGGAAAAGCGGCAATCCCTCTGCTTTGGCCCTCTGCTTACTCCTGCGCTTGCCAGCTTAGCTTGCCAGCGTGGCTTGCCTCAGGGGCGCGAGAGCCTAAATAGAGCGGCATGTATGATTTCAGGCCCGATCCCGCCGCTATAGCCAACACACCCAAGCCCGATCTCTACCGCGATCTTTTGACCGCGGCCGATGCAATCACGGCTGATGAAAAGGATGCGGTCGCGAATATGGCCAATGTCGCGGCACTGCTGTGGGAATTTGTGCCCGAGTGCAATTGGACGGGCTTTTACCGGATGATTGCCGATGATCTTGGCGCTGCCGAGCTGGTGCTTGGGCCATTTGTCGGACGACCCGCTTGCATTCGCATTGCGCTTGACGCGGGTGTGTGCGGCGCAGCGGCTAAAAGCGGCAAAACGCAATTGGTCAAAGATGTGCATGCCTTTCCCGGCCATATTGCCTGCGATGCTGTGACCAAGTCAGAATTGGTCGTGCCGGTCTTGCGCGATGGAAAGGTTATCGCAGTGATCGACCTCGATAGCCCCAGCAAAGCCCGCTTTGATGCAGAAGATGCGGCCGGCATAGAAGCTCTCGCGCAATTGCTTGCAAACCGAATTTAGGTTCAAATGATCCATTTTATCACCAAATAGGTTTTCTATGGGTTTAGACTGTCCGAATAGAAAACTGCTCTGAAAGGCGCAAAAAAGGCCTAAAAACGGCATTTTTAGCGCGGTTTCCTGCATTTTGGCCTGTTATCGGTGTGTTTTTGGCCCATTCAGCTTTATCTTCATATCCTCAAAAAGAGTTGGCCCGACAAGGGACGGCGAAGGATTCGCTCTTCGCAAATTGGCACGGGCTGATAAGCTTGATGGCCTGATACAGAGATAAGTAGATGCGGCCCGGCTACAAACTAAGGACCGCTCGCAAAGGTGATAACAATGGTTTCGATGAAGAACATTTTGAGCATGGGCGCAGCGAGCGCAGCGCTTGGTTTGGCAACTCTCTCTGGTGCGGCTGCCGCGCAAGGCCTTCCCGGTGGAGCAATCGGCGATGCAGCGCAGGATGTGTTGGTCGAAGCAGCCGTTGATGCGGCCGAAGATGCAGCCCGCGATGCAGCGGTTGACGCAATAACCGGCGGAACAGGCGTTCCGACCACCGCAATCCCCGCAAGCACAGCAATCGACCACACAATCGGCGCTCCGCTGGTAGGCTCGGACATCACGACAGCGCCTATTTCGACCGGCGTTTCTGCCGATCCAATCGGCGCAGAGCGCGTCATCTCAGCCCGCCGACCAGCAACCGCGCGCGTCATTGATACGCGAGACCTTCCAGT
>CAZTFZ010000057.1:2943-5647 GCA_964613105.1 uncultured Porphyrobacter sp.
CAACAAGTGGCGACGCGTCAGGTGATCGATAGCCAGAGCGGACAGCCCGTTTTCACGCAAGTTGCGCCCAATGCAGGCCAGCTCCAGAACGGCCAATTGCCCAATGGCGCGCAATTGGTGTCATTTGACCGCACAGCATGGCTTGCCGAGTGCAGCGCCCGCCTCAACTCTTATGAAGAGAATGATCGCGGCAGAGTGATCGGCGCTCTTCTGGGCGCAGCAGGCGGCGGCCTCCTCGGCAATAGGCTCGACAATGGCAATCGCCGCGGCGGAACCCTGCTTGGTGCAGGCGTTGGCGCCTTGGCAGGTGCCTTGGCGGGTGACGGCCTCGATGATCGTGCGGATTTCAACGAGCGAGCGCTGGCGAACCAGACCGCTAACGAGCAATGCACTGCCTATCTCGATGATTATATGCAGCGCGCCAGCCAGTCAGCTCCGACGACCAATTATGCGCCCGGTCAGCAATATATGCTGGTCCCCGTGACTGTGCCGGTGGCTCAGCAAGCGGTTATTCGCGAAGTGCCCTCTAACTAGGGCCGCCAACTGAGGGCCGAGAACTGACGATCCGCACAAATGGACGGGTCGAAGTCGCGCGGCGCGACTTCTGTCAACTCCGTATGAGCGCCCATTAGGGTTAGCGCTAGGCGAGCGAGCCCTCAACTCGGACCTAAATATCGCCGCCCGTCAAACGTTGGCAAACCAGATCGAGCTGATCGAGCGTCTTATAGCGGATGGTGATCGCACCACTACGTAAGTCTTTGTCAGACTTAATCCTGACATTGAGCCCGAGGAATTCCTCGAGCTGAGCCTGAACTGCGGCAATATCGGCATTCTCCGCATTGACCTTTGCAGGGTCCCACTCAGCATAATTGTCAGCAGCGCTTTTTGGCCCAGCCTCTTTCTTGTCCTCAAGCGGATTCAAACCCGTGCGCACGATCTTCTCAACGTCGCGCACCGACAAACGATCAAAAACAGCCTGTTTGGCGAGCTGCGATGCCCGCTGATAACCAATGAGTGCTCGTGCATGCCCCATGGTCAGCGCATTGTTCGACACCAGTTCGAGCACATCATAGGGCAAAGCCAAGAGGCGCTGGAAATTGGCAACATGGCTGCGCGATTTGTCGACCATCCGCGCAATCTCGGACTGGCTCATCCCCTCATCCTCGGACAGGCGAGCATAGGCGCGCGCTTCCTCAACAGGGTTCAGATCTTCGCGCTGAAGGTTTTCAATCAGCGCAATCGCCATCACTTCGCGGTGGTCGAGATCGCGGACAATCGCTGGTATCTCATGCAGACGCGCCTTTTGCGCAGCGCGCCAGCGCCGCTCGCCAGCAACCAACTGATAAGACACTTGGCCCGCATCATCGGTCAGAGGACGCACAATGATCGGCTGAATAACGCCGCGCGCTTCGATCGAGGCCGCAAGCTCGGCCAAAGCATCCTCGTCAAATAAGGTACGCGGTTGGCCTGGTAGCGGGCTGATCAGAGCAATCGGCAGCGATTGAAGGCCCATGGCTGGCCCCTCTGGCAGAACATCAAACTCGCTAAGCGCCATCACATCATCGGGATCAGTGTCGTTTGAAGCAGTGTTTGCGGCAGAGCTCGCGCTTACTTGCGGGGCCGCTGTCGGTTTAACGCGCGGCGACAAAGGCGTCTCCCGCTTCGTCTCGCCCATCAAAGCACCAAGCCCGCGGCCCAGTTTCTTCTTTTGAGCGCGCGAGCTTTTGGATTTACTCGAGCCTTTCTTAGCGCGACTTTTAGAGCCACCTTTTGAGCTGCTCTTTGCAGCGCTCTTTGAACCACTCTGGCCCTCTGTGTCAGCGCCCACCTCATCCTTGAGTTCTAATGCGGGTTTGCTGTTGTTTGCTGTATCGCTCATGCGGCCTTCCTTCGCTCTGGCAAGCGGATAATCAATTCTCGCGCGAGGGCGATGTAAGAGCGGCTGCCCGCACAATTGTGGTCATAGACCAAGGCCGGCATGCCGTGGCTTGGCGCCTCAGACAGGCGAACATTGCGCGGTATCACCGAATCGAACACCAGATTGCCGAGGCAATCACGAACATCATCGGCAACCTGATCGGTCAAGCGATTGCGCCGGTCAAACATCGTTAGCACCACGCCAATAATGCCAAGATCAGGGTTGAAGCGCTGCTGCACTTGCTCAACCGTTTGCAAAAGCTGGCTCAAGCCTTCGAGGGCGAAAAACTCGCATTGCAGCGGCACCATCAGCGTATCGGCAGCCGACAATGCGTTCAAAGTCAGCAGGCCGAGCGATGGCGGGCAATCAATAAAGCAAACGTCATAGGCCGCGCCCGCTCCACCCGAACTCGCTGCACGATCGAGCACAGCCTCGAGCCGCGCAGTGCGATCATCGACACTCACCAGCTCTACCTCAGCGCCCGACAAATCCTGCGTTGCAGGAACGATATCGAGGCCGGGAATATCGGTGGGCTGGACGCAATCGGCCAAATCAGCCTCGTCAACCAGCAAATCATAGCTGTTGTACTCGCGCGCCGCGCCTTCAATCCCAAGGCCAGTGGAAGCATTACCTTGCGGATCGAGATCGATCAGCAGCGTTTTCCAACCCGTTGCCGCCATGGCCGTCGCGATGTTGATAGCGGTGGTCGTTTTGCCCACTCCGCCCTTTTGATTGGCAATCGCTACGGTAATCATTTGGCTTCAATACCCTTCAGTGTTGCGATTG
>CAZTFZ010000057.1:5747-9620 GCA_964613105.1 uncultured Porphyrobacter sp.
TTAAGCCTTGATATGGGCAAAACCCACCAGAATACCAGCCTCTTTACTGGTCGCTGATTGTTCCACGTGGAACATTTTGCGCTGTTTTTGCGGCAGTTCACCCAATTCTTGCGCTGCTTTGCGCCCTTTGGGCAAGAGCCAAAGCGTTGAGCCGGTGGGTAACTGCGTGGAGAAACGGGCGGATAACTTTATCAACTTGGGCAGAGGAGCAAAGGCGCGAGCCGAAATAACGCTGGCAGCGAAGCTCTCGACCAGTTCAAGACGCTGTGCAGCGATTCGGCATTGGACCAGGCCTAGCTCCTCGCAAATCGCGTTCAGCCACTCAGTCCGGCGTTTGCGCGATTCGACCAGAACCATCGGCCAGTCGGGGCGCATCGCTGCGATGACAAGGCCGGGAAAGCCTGCTCCGCTGCCCAGATCAAGCCACGGCTGAGATGTTCCACGTGGAACATTGTGAGGGATAAGGCCCGCCGGAACATGATCGAGCAATTGCGCTGAGTCGGCAATGTGCCGCTGCCACACTGCATCAAGGCTAGCGGCAGAGACGAGGTTTTGCTTGGCGTTCTCCTGCGCCAAAGCAGCGATCAACCGCTCAAGGCGCTCCATTGCCTCAGCGTCGCAGCGCTCTGCGACAAAGGCCCGCGCGCTTGCTTCGTCAGCAATAGTTGTGCTCATAGCTGACCGATCATGCGGCAGGCCTTCACGCGGCAAGCCCCTCGCGCCGGCGAGCATGGACCAGCAGAGCCGCAAGGGCCGCAGGCGTGATGCCCGGCACGCGCGAGGCAGCCGACAGATCGCTGGGGTGCGCAGCCGTCAGCCGCTCGACCATCTCATTCGAGAGCCCCGGAACCTCGCCAAAAGGAAAGTCGCTGGGCAAATGCAATTGCTCGCTCGCCCGCAGGTCGCGCAATTCCGCCTCTTGCCGAGCAAGATAAGGCGCATATTGCGCATCCTCTATCAATTCAGTCAGAAGCAAAGGATCGCCGCGAGCTTCATCAGGCAAAAGCCCTTCCAGCAGCTCAGCATCAATATGCCCGCCGCCAAGCCATTCCGACAAGGGCCGACCCGGCGCATCATGTTTGACCTCAGCGCCGCTTTCGCGCAATTGCTTGCCGGTGTAGCGCGCCTGCAGAGCCGCCTCACCCGCTGCGCGCCGCTCCATCCGCTCGGCAAACCATTCCGTCCGCTCTGGCCCTACGCAGCCAGCAGCCTGCGCCAAAGGCGTTAGCCGCGTGTCGGCATTGCCCGCTCGCAAGCGCAAGCGATACTCCGCCCGCGAGGTCAGCATGCGATAGGGCTCGCTCACCCCCTGCAAAACGAGATCATCGACCATCACCGCCATATAGCTGTTAGCGCGGGTCAAAGGGGCTGGCTCGCTCCCCAGACTGCTCGCGGCTGCATACATTCCCGCCATCAGGCCTTGGGCGGCTGCCTCTTCATAGCCGGTCGTTCCATTGATCTGCCCAGCGCAATAGAGGCCTGGAATAGCCCGCACCTCCAGTTCAGGGGTCAGAGCACGCGGATCAATGTGGTCATATTCCACCGCATAGCCCGGAACCTCCATCACCACAGCCTCCAGCCCCTTCATAGAGCGCAGCATATCGTGCTGGACATCGACGGGCAGAGAGGTGCTGATCCCATTGGGATAGACAAGGTGGGTGGACAGCCCCTCAGGCTCCAGAAACACCTGATGCCCATCACGGTCACCAAAGCGATGGATCTTGTCCTCGATTGACGGGCAATAGCGCGGCCCGGCGGCATCAATCGCGCCGCTAAACAAGGGAGAGCGATCAAGATTGGCGCGAATAATATCGTGGGATTGCTGATTGGTCCGAGTGATCGCGCAGAAAACCTGCGGGTTCGCCCGTTGCTGCGTCAGCGAGGAAAGCGTCCAATCCTCATTATCAGAAGGCTGCTCTTCCAAGGCAGCCCAATCAATCGTGCGGCCATCAAGGCGCGGCGGAGTGCCCGTTTTGAGGCGCGCCATAGGCAGATCGGCCTCGCGCAATTGCTCTGCAAGCTTATGCGCCGCATTCTCGCCCACGCGCCCGCCGGTCAGCCGCTCCTCGCCGCGATAGAGAATACCGCCGAGGAATGTTCCGGTGCACAGAATTACCCGCTTTGCCGCAAGCTTGCTGCCGTCCGCCAGTATGACGCCAGCGACCATGCCGCCGTTGAGATCAAGACTGGCCGCCTCGCCCTCTACCAGCGTCAAATTGTCCTGAGCGCGAACCATTTGCTGGACTGCCGCCTTAAACAGCACTCTGTCCGCCTGCACACGGGGCCCCCAAACAGCACTCCCCTTTGAGCGATTGAGCATCCGGTAATGGATAGCGCCAGCATCGGCCGCGCGGCCAAGCACTCCGTCAAAGGCATCAACCTCGCGCACAAGGTGCCCTTTGCCGAGGCCCCCAATGGCTGGGTTGCAGCTCATCGCGCCCACCGCATCGAGGTCAAAACTGACTAGAGCAGCGCGTATGCCCATTCGGGCAGCCACCATCGCCGCCTCGACACCGGCATGGCCGCCGCCGATTACAATGATGTCAAAAGAGGATGTGTCCTGCGCCATAGCTAGGCCGCGCAATAATGCTGAGAGCAGCAATGGTCAAAGGGGTTTAGCAAAATCAGCTCTGCATGTTCCACGTGGAACATGTTGGGATAGAACTCGCGCCCAAAACGGCTCAGCCCCAAAACGACTCAACAAAGAATTGCGCCGCGCGACTTCTCAAGCCTTTTGAGCCTTACAAAACCCGCCAGTTATTTCCCGATGCAAAAGCCGCCAAACAATGTGTCGAGCATATCTTCGGTCGAGGCTGCACCAAGCAAGCGGTCAAAACTTACGCGGGCTTGGCGCAAGCTTTCTGCGGTGAGCAACATGTCTTGACCCTGTTCCACGTGGAACAATGCGGTCTGAGCCTCGGTCACCATCGCCCGCTGGCGAGCGTTCAATGCCCCTTGCCCCGGCTTGGGCAGCAAGGCCTTTGCACGCGACACCAAACCCGCCTCCAACTCCGCCAAGCCCTCTCGCGTCACAGCCGAAACGCGGTAATCGGCTTGCGCCTTTATTGGCGCATCCGGCTCGTCGCATTTGGTCTGAATTGCAATTGCGCCCTCTGGCCCAGCACCCTCTGCGCCCAGCCACAGCACAATGTCAGCGCGGTCCATCTGGGTTTGAGCGCGCTCAATACCAATCGCCTCGATGGCTCCGGCCCCATCCTCGCGCAGGCCAGCAGTATCCACCAACACCAGAGGCACGCCCGAAAGCGCAATGGGCCGCTCGATCGCATCGCGGGTCGTACCCGCCTCGGCAGAGGTGATCGCGGCCGCATCATCCAAGAGAGCGTTAAACAGGCTCGACTTGCCCGCATTGGGAGGGCCAGCCAGCACCACACGAACACCATCGCGCAGGCGTTCTGCTGGGGGGTGACTGAGCCAGACTGCCATTTCTTCTGCCAGTGCTTTAGCCTCTGCGAAAAAGCTTGCGGGCAGATCAGCAGCATCTTCCTCGTCGGAGAAGTCCAGCACAGCCTCTAGCTGAGCCGACAACAGCAGCACTGCCTTGCGCCAATCCTTGGCCAATTGCGAAATAGCGCCGCCAAATCCGGCTTGCGCTGCTTGACGCTGCAATTGCGTTTCAGCGGAGAGCAAATCGGCCAGCGCCTCTGCCTGAGCCAAATCCATCTGCCCATTGGCAAAGGCGCGGCGGGTGAACTCGCCGGCTTGCGCAGGACGCAGCCCCTCCATCGCGGCGAGCTCCGCCTCAATAGCGCTCACAACGGCGCGGCCACCATGGCAATGCAATTCTGCAAGATCCTCGCCAGTGGCTGTATCTGGCCCGGGAAACCACAGCACCAGCGCCGTATCGAGCACGTC
>CAZTFZ010000058.1:0-3685 GCA_964613105.1 uncultured Porphyrobacter sp.
TTGGACCAGTCAATGCTGCGCGTTGCATACATCATCGCTGCCAGCGCTACGAAGAGCAGGAGCGAACCGATGAGGAGCGAGAATGCCTCTAGGCTGAGCAGGATGTAGAGCAATGCGTAAAGCATCACCAACAGGCCGCCAATGACCCCTGCCCGCTTCCAGCTTGCCAGAACAGCAGCGCTATATGCGGTCAAAAGCCCGATCACCGCTGCACTCGCCAAGACATAAGCGAGGCCAAAACCGACAACTTCTGCGAGCGCCAACAGCAGCACGAAGAACAACACCAGTCCAGCGCCTGTCAGCAGATATTCCGCTGCAGCGACCTTTGCGCCTCCGACCAGATCAAACATTAGAAAAGCGAGGAATGTGAAGCCGATAAAGAGGAACCCATATTTCACGCTGCGGTCGACTTGGTTGTAGATATCAACCGGCTCAATGAGGCGAATTGCAGCAACCTTGCTTTGGCCAGCATTGTTCGAACTCGCATCATCAGCGCGATAGTCAAAGGAATAGCTTTGGTCGGAAGCATCGCGAATTACCGGAGGCCCAGCTTCATTGAGCTGCGCAATTGCTTCTCCCAAAGCCAGATTGGTAACCGACCAATTGGCGCTAAAGCCTGTTTCAGACAGTTCTTTCTCGTCGGGGATGAAATCGCCTGTAAAGCTGGGATGCGGCCAGTCAGAGGCAACGGTAATCTTGGTCTCGCCGCCGCGCGGCACAACAGCCAAGGAACGGCTGCCGCGCACAGCAAAGGACCAATCCACTGATAAGTCTTGCGCCTCAGACCAGTCAAAAAAGCCGTGAAAGCCCGACCCAGATGTTGCAGCAGGGCCGCGACCCGGCTTCAAATTGATTGCCTCGCCATTGATCGCAATCTGCGCGCCCGATTGCAGGCCTCGCGCGTCTGATGCGCCAAAGCGCAATTCCGCTTCATCGAAAAGAATGTCAGAGCGTTCTACACCAACGCGCTCAATGTCAGCAGGCAAAGTAAAGCGCGAGGAGCCCTTGAGAGCGGCGAGATATGTCACCGTCTCATAGATCGAATAGCTGCGCCGCTCCGGCTCCAATTGAGCGTCAACGGTCTGGCTGTCTGCCGACAGGAACAATTCACGCCGTTCTGTCACCGTGCGAGTGATCGTGCGGCCGTTCTGTTCCTCGCTCACTTGGCGAGTTGCCTCATAGGGAAGGATCAAAACGGGTCCGGTAACCACTTGCGGCCCGCCCCAGCCTTGCGTGATGGAATTTTGCGCCACGCGCGATTGGTGCTGGCGATCATCCGCCAAGGCATAAACCATCAAGAGAGGAATAATGAGACCGACCGCAATGATCGCCGTCATGAACAGCTTAAACCCAGGGGAGCGTTCTCTTCGCATCGCTTTATCCTTACATCAGCACGATAGACCGTGCTTTGATAGCGATGAATTGAATGCCCAATGAACCCGCCAAAGTCAAATTAGGCCATCAAAGCGCATTCCATTAGCCCTCACTTAGGTCACTTTGTCGGGCCGCAATGAATTCAATTCTTCAAGGCTCTGACCGATTGTACGCAGCGCTTCCTCTTTCTGCGCCGCCGTAAGATCGCGGTCGCGCGCAATCCGTTTGCCAGCCATCATGAGAGATTTATGCGAAGCAACTTGCGCCGCAGCCAAACAATCGAGTCCATCGACCCGCTGATCGGCGCAATGACCGCCGCTCGGAGTGCTGGGATCAAGCACAGCGCGATGGGAACGACTGAGCCCAATCCGCCTCTCCACAATGGTTGTCCGCGAAAATTGTCCATCTTTGTCGATCGAAACGCTGTGGCGAACAATGACCCGCGAACGCATTTCTGGGCCCTCGGCTGATTGGCTACGCGCATCTTGTTCGCCGCTTAGACTTTCCTCGTCCCGCTGCTGGGCATTTGGCGCTTGCGGCGCTTGTTTGGGGCGAGGCTCATGCGCGACGCGTGATTGCTCTTTGGAGGCGGTGTGAACTCTAGCCTGAACCTTAGATACTGCCGCGAAACTCTGTTTATCGGGATGTGGGCTGGAAACCTGCTTGCTCTCAGCTTTGCTCGCAATGCCCGGCGCGCTCGGTGGGACTGCGACCTCTCGGCTATATTCTGCATAGCTGATGGAGGCTGTCAGAGGCACGACCAAAGCTGCACTCAATAAGAAACCACGCCCCGCCCATATCCTGCGCTCGGACATCGGGGCCATAGGCAGACGTTTCAAACGGTGGATGATGGATTTGTCGCCCAAAACAGGGCAGGCCATGGGGGCGGCCAGTGCCGCGCGCATCTGACCATTTGGATCAACCGCCAGCTCAGCGATGATGCCAGCATATGCAACGCGTTCTTCCTTCGAACGAGAAGCAAGCACGCGGGCATCGCAAGCCGCCTCTTGATCGCAGCGCAAGGCCTTCCAGCCTATCCAGCCAAGCGGGTTAAACCAGTGCAATGCAAACAGAGGTTGCACCAAAAGATTGGCGAGCAAATCACCGCCCTTATGGTGCGCCAACTCATGCGCAAGAGCGAGGTCGCGCGCTGACTTGTTCCGGCTGTTCATAAAGCCCGTTGGTAGGGCAACCACTTTGTCGATCACTCCAAAGGCAACCGGACCAGAAACGGCCGGTGTTTCCACAAGACGCACTTTGCCAAAATCGCCCACACTGTATGCTTCGCGCAGCAAATCGCTGCGCATGTGGTGATAAAGCGCAAAGCGACGGGCCAAAAACAGACACACGCCCGCTGCCCAAACCAACATGACTGCGGTGAACAAGCTGCTATCCGTCGCCCCAACAACCGCGCTTTCCAACGCAGCGGACCCAAATCCAGTCGCGCTGTCCGAGAACGACCCAATGAGGATAGGCTGTGTTGAAGGCGATGGAGCCATCCAAGCCGGCAAAACCAAGGGCGGCATCACGAGCCTTAGCATCGGCAGCAGCCACAAAGCATAAGCAGCTCGAGCGCCAAATACGCGCGACACGGGCCTTCGCAGCATCAGGACAAGAGCAATCAAAGCGCCCGTCCAAAATGTGGTCAACAATGCGGCTTCGGACAAATTTGCGAACCAAGCTTGGGTCATTTGCGAAGCTCCTTCAGCAAGGTTTCAATCTCCAGCAGATCATCGTCGGTCAATGCTTCTGCCTCGGCCAAATGCGCAAATAGCGAAGCAGGCTTTCCGCCAAACAGCCGGTTCACCAATCGCTGCGATTCGCCGCCAACATAGGCTGAACGCTCAACCAGCGGCGAATAGAGAAAGCGCCTGCCATCAGCCTTGGTCGCAAGCGCGCCTTTGGTGACAAGCCGCGACAACAGCGTTTTGACCGTGGCCATCGACCAATCGCGCTCGGCGCCAACCGTTTCGCAAACTTGCGCGGCGCTTTGCGGGCTTGCGTCCCACAGGGCCTCCATAACAGCGTGTTCTGCTTCTGAAATGCGGCCTTCTTTTGGCTTGGGTTCTGTTGGTTTGGGCTTCAACTCAGCAGATTCTTGATGCGTATGAGCCATGCGTCGCTCCCGTGATAGAGGCCAAACCTCAGTTACGCCTACGTTTGTAGTTATATTGATTACGTCTGTAAACAATAGCATATGCGGCCCGTCTCATTAGGCTTGCAACTCATCGGACGGTGCGGCAGGTTCGCGGTATGAACATTCAACGCAAGCAAGCAGTCGCTCTTTCAGCTAAAAATTTCGCTGGCAATC
>CAZTFZ010000058.1:3785-5500 GCA_964613105.1 uncultured Porphyrobacter sp.
TCCTCGCTCTCAACATACCAAGCGCGCTATTGGCTCAAGACGAGGAACAAGCGATTGAAGCACCTCGACCAGCCTATAAAGAGAGCGACGCGGACATCGCACCGATCATCGTAACCGGAGGTGAAAACGATACAGAGAAGGTTATCGTGGGCAGCAGAATTCCCCGCAAACCGCTCTTTACCAATCTAAACTACGCCAGCAGCACTGGCCTTGCTGGCGCGCCAGGCGGCGGTTTTGAGCCATTCCACCCCCAAAACCCAATCCGTTTCCGCGAGATCCGTTCTTGCACCAGCGATAGCGAACAGGTGAGCGAGGGTGTTGCGTGTCTATTGGCCAAGTCCGATGCGCTATTGGCCGAGGGCGATACGGCGGGCGCCCGCGATTTAATGCGCTATGTCTCTGGTGAAGCAAGCTTTGGCGCAATGGAGAATTTGCAAGGCGCCAAGCGGCTCTATGCCATCGGGCAAGCCTCGCAAAACGATGCCTTGCGCGAGGAAGCGCTTGTGAGAATGCTGAGAACGAGCGCTGTTCCAACGGTTGAGCAACCAGCGATTTTGCGCACTCTTTTTGCCATGGCGATGAGGCGCGGGGACGAAAACGTTGCGATCGAGCGGCTGGAGGACGTAATCCTATTGGATGCCAATGACGCGCAAAGCCTAGCCAATCTCGCAGCGCTCAAGCAGCGTTCCGGCCAATCAGGCGCGTCGGACCTTATGACCCGCGCCATTGCGATCAAAGAGGCGCAGGCTCAATCCGTTCCTGAAAGCTGGCGGGCACTGGCATCCAGCGGGCAATAAGGCCCGCACGTAAGACACGCGCAAAAGGCCTGCTTAATTATCCACCGATGGACGGCCAACGGGCCGCGTTGCGCGGCGGGGAATGCCAGCCTCTAACGGTGGCAACCAAGCCTTCGCCCCCTCGCCAATCAGCAGTTGAGGCAGGCTTGGGCGCAGCTCTAGCTGCTCCTCCCAATCTGCGATGGATTTATGCGCTTCTTTCGCCGCATCACCCAGACTTTGGTTTTTGCGCAAAGCATTGTTGATCAGCGCATCGCCAAAAAAGGTCCAGTCATTCTCGGCCTTGCAACCAAATGAAGACCGGTTGAACGCAGCAGCAGTTAGAATGGCAGTGTCACTCGACGCAAGATAAGGCACAAACACGCCCGAGAAACAGGCGCTCAAAATCAGAACCCGCTTCTTTATACCAAGCTCAGTCAAACTATCGCGAAAATGTTGCGGCGATAAAATGCCATATCCGCTATCGCCATAATGATAGGTAAGGCCGGGCGGGACGCCGTGGCTGGTCGTGTAGATAATGAGCACATCTTCTGATCTGTCCATCACCTCAGCAAGGCTGGCCAAGGCAATATCAAACGCATGGATAGAGCCCTTGGGAATAGCGCCCGCTTCATCGGATGAAACGCCATCCGGCCCAGCCAAAACCAATGTACGCCCGTCAGCATTATAGCGGCGGGAGAGCACGCGCCCAGCCTCGCGCGCTTCTTTGCCGAACACAGGGTCGCTATCGAGAGCGATGGAAATGACATAGCTATCGACCACGCCGGGCCGCTGCGGCGAAAGGGCCGCTAGACTTGCATCAAGCCGCCGTCGCTCAGCCAATTTCTCACTTGCAGTGATCCCGCGATCATATTGGGGGCTTAGCTGGAGGCTCGCGTTGCGGGTCGCTTTGTCAGCGCCCGTTCCCAGACTGGGCCA
>CAZTFZ010000058.1:5600-9366 GCA_964613105.1 uncultured Porphyrobacter sp.
GCAATAGCCCCCAGACCGATGAAAGCCGAAGCGCTGGCAACAAATGCCAGCTTGGAAAACTGCTTTTGCGTCATATACCGCAGCCTAGCTGCAAGCATGGCTATCGACAAGCTTGGTCAAATTGCCAGTCCGGCCAAGTTTGGCCAAAACCGGCAAGCCCGATCAATAAACGCGCGCTTTCGGCTTAATATAGTCAGCATCATCGGTGAGCGTGAACTCATGCACAGGGCGATAGTCAATTGTGACCTTGCCCTTGCCAGAACCCTTCGCATTGCCGCCCCAACCTTCGAACCAAGCAATAGTGTGCTTCATCCATTTCTTATCATCACGGTCTGGGAAATCCTCATGCGCATGAGCGCCGCGGCTTTCCTTGCGGTTTTCTGCACTCGCAATCGTGACATTGGCCTGCGCCATCAGATTGTCGAGTTCGAGTGTTTCGATAAGGTCGCTGTTCCAGATGAGCGAGCGATCAGCAACGGAGACATCAGCCATCCGCTCATTGACCGATTGCAGCGCTGCCACACCTTCGGAAAGCAGCTTGCTATCGCGGAACACAGCGGCGTGCTTTTGCATGCCCTTTTGCATTTCAGCGCGCAGGCTGGCCGTCGAAGACCCGCCTTTCGCATGACGGAAGTGATCCAAACGGCCAAGCGCCAGATCGGTGCTGTCAGCAGGCAGCTCATCATGAGCAGTGCCCGGCTTCAAGGTCTCTTTGATGCGGTGACCGGTTGCACGGCCAAACACGACCAAATCGATGAGCGAGTTTGAGCCAAGCCGGTTTGCACCGTGAACAGACACACAGGCTGCTTCGCCAACCGCATAAAGACCCGGAACCGTCTTTTCAGGATCCTTTTTGTCACCTGCACAAACCTCGCCATGATAATTGCAAGGAATGCCGCCCATATTGTAATGGACCGTAGGAGTAACCGGCAAAGGCTCACGCGTCAGATCAACGCCTGCGAAAATCTTGCCGCTCTCGGTAATACCGGGAAGCCGTTCGCCCAAAACCTTGGGGTCGATGTGATCGAGGTGCAGGAAGATGTGATCGCCATCTTCGCCCTGCCCGCGACCTTCGCGCATTTCGAGCGCCATTGAGCGCGAAACAACGTCGCGGCTCGCCAAATCCTTAGCAGACGGAGCATAGCGCTCCATAAAGCGTTCGCCCTCAGAATTGGTGAGATAACCGCCTTCACCGCGCGCGCCCTCTGTAATGAGAACGCCGGCGCCATAAATGCCGGTCGGGTGGAATTGGACAAACTCCATATCCTGCAAAGGAAGGCCAGCGCGCAAAACCATGCCGCCGCCATCGCCTGTGCATGTGTGCGCCGATGTTGCCGTGAAATAGCAGCGTCCATATCCGCCGGTTGCAAGCACAACAGCGTGGGCGCGGAAACGGTGAATTGTGCCATCGTCAAGGCATTGAGCAATCACGCCAACGCATTTCTTGCCCTCTGGCGTGTCCTTCATAATCAGGTCGAGAGCGAAATATTCGATGAAGAAATCCGCATCATATTTCAGGCTCTGCTGATAGAGAGCATGCAGCATCGCATGGCCAGTTCGGTCAGCGGCTGCGCATGTGCGTTGAACAGGAGGCCCCTCGCCCATGTTCTGCATGTGCCCACCAAAGGGGCGCTGATAGATCGTGCCATCATCATTGCGGCTGAACGGGACGCCAGCATGTTCGAGCTCGTAAACAGCAGCAGGCGCTTCACGCACCATATATTCAATCGCGTCTTGATCGCCGAGCCAGTCAGAACCCTTTACCGTGTCATACATATGCCACGACCAGTGATCGGGCGAATTGTTGCCAAGGCTCGCGGCAATGCCGCCTTGTGCTGCGACAGTGTGCGAGCGGGTTGGAAAGACTTTGGAGATATTTGCCGTTTTGAGCCCTGCTTCTGCCGCGCCCATGGTCGCGCGCAGGCCAGAGCCGCCTGCTCCCACGACAATCACGTCATAAGTGTGGTCAATGATAGTGTAGTCAGCAAATTTTTCGTCGTTCGCCATTAGATAGCGCCTCCAACTGGAACTGTTCCCAGCGCAAGCCGAGCAATGCAAAAGAGGCCAAACACCCCTCCGCCAATGGTCACAAGGTTAAGCAAAGCAATCAGTCCAAACTTACTGCCGCTATCTTGCACATAGTCTTCGATCAGGACTTGCAGGCCCAAGCGCGCATGCCAAAACACGCTGACGATCAGCAAAGCCATTGCGGTCGCCACCAAAGGCTGCGCCATCCAAGCGCTGACCACGCCGTAATCATAGGCTGGCAGCAAAGCGAGGCTGCCCAGCAAGAACAGCATCAGCACAAGATTGCCGATCGCCGTGAAGCGCTGCACCAACCAATGGTGCGCGCCGTGATGCGCTGAGCCTAGCCCGCGCACTCTTCCGATTGAGGTTCCATTACCCATTGCGTCTACTCACCTAGTCAATGCGCTCATTTGTTGAGCAGGAATGCCCATAGGGCCGCGGTCAAAACAATCGCCAGAACAGGGGCGACAATCGACCAAATCTTATTGGTATCCAATTCATAGCCCGCCCCCATATCGAGAACGAAGTGGCGAAGGCCGCTCATCATATGGGTGAAGAAGGCCCATGTGAGCCCGATCAGCACAACCAGACCGTACCAGCTGGACGCAGCCCCAAGGAACATGTCGTAAGCCTCTGGCCCGCTCGCCAAAGCACCCAGCCACCACATCAAAACGCCAAGGCCAACAACCGCAAGGCCATCGCCCGTTACGCGGTGGAGGATGGAAACCAGCATATGCGGCCCCCATTTCCAATGCAGTCCTTTGCCGTCACTAAGATGTGGGGAAATTGGGCGATTAGCCATATTTTACGTCCGCTTCGAATGAAAATGAAAGCGTTCCTTAGCGCAGATAGCGCAAGTCGCAAGCTATCAAGCCTCGACAAGTCTCGCAAAATTGCGAATACCCACTTGCATGACACGCATTCTTCTTACTGGCGCGAGCCGCGGTATTGGCGCAGCAGCGCTGCAAATGCTCGAAAAGCGCGGGTGCACAGTCATCGGCCAAGCGACCCCGCGCGCAGTGAAAATCGGTTCTCGCACCATGCTCTCAGCCGATTTTTCTGAGCCGAGCGCCCCGCAGGCTTTATGGGAAGAAGCTTTGGAAGTGGCTGGCGGAACAATTGATGTGCTGATCAACAATGCTGGCGTTTTCAAGGCCAATCCGATTGAAACATCCGACATCGCTTGGATTGACGCTTGGGAAGAGACCTTGCGCGTAAATCTATCAGCAGCGGCCCAATTGTCGCGCTTTGCCATCCGCCACTGGCAGGCGCGCGGCACTGAGGGGCGCATTGTGCACATCGCCAGCAGAGCGGGCCATCGCGGAGACAGCCCGCAGCATTGGCATTACGCCGCCAGCAAAGGCGCAATGCTAGCGCTGCACAAAACCATCGCCCGCGCCCATGCTCATGAAGGCATCACCAGCTTTGCCATTGCTCCCGGCTTTACCGACACCAGCATGGCGGATGACTATTTGGAAAGCCGCGGCGGTGAAGGATTGCTGGCCGATATTCCGCTTGGGCGAGTGGCAACACCAGAAGAACTCGCCTCGACCATTACCTATTGCGCGCTCGATGCTCCGGCATCCATGACCGGCGCTACGCTAGACGTAAACGGAGCGAGCTATGTTCGATAAAAAGCAATGAGCGAGAGCTGGAAAGCCTCATGCGAGGTCACGCAAGACGAGGCCAAGGCTGCGCTTTTGGCGCAAGAGGAAACGCTGGATTGGGACGCCACAAT
>CAZTFZ010000059.1:0-2907 GCA_964613105.1 uncultured Porphyrobacter sp.
TCGCGCTCGGTCATTACAGGCTTCGTCAACGCGCTCGCCATCCTGATTTTCATGGCGCAATTGCCGCAGCTTGATTGGGCCAATGAGGGCGTGAACTGGGTGACCTATGCGATGATCGCAGGGGGTCTGGCGATGATCTACATCATCCCGCGCTTCACCACTGCCATTCCCAGCCCCCTGATCGCAATCGTCGTATTGTCGGCCCTGTCGATCTGGCTCAACGCGCCGGTAAACACAGTCGCCGATATGGGTGAATTGCCCGAAGGTCTGCCCTTTTACATGTTCCCCGATGTGCCCATGACATGGGAAACGCTGGCGATCATCGCGCCCTATTCGGCGGCTATGGCAGCGGTTGGCTTGCTGGAGTCCCTGCTGACAGCGCAGATTGTTGACGACATGACCCACACTGGCAGCGACAAACGGCGCGAAGCAGGCGGTCAAGGTCTTGCCAATATGGTCGCAGGCTTCTTTGGCGGTATGGGCGGCTGCGCAATGATCGGGCAATCGGTAATCAACGTGACCAGCGGCGGACGCGGGCGTCTGTCCTCGCTCACAGCTGGCGTGTCTTTGCTGGTGGCTTTGGCTGTGCTCGGCGATCTGGTCGGCCAAGTGCCTATGCCAGCGCTGGTGGCGATTATGATCATGGTCTCTATCGGAACCTTCAGCTGGAATTCGATCCCCAATCTTACCAAGCACCCATGGCAATCGAGCGTTGTCATGCTGGCGACAGTGGTGACCGTTGTCGCCACTCACAACCTTGCCATCGGCGTTTTGGTCGGCGTGCTTCTCTCGGGCATTTTCTTCACCCATAAGGTGATGACAATGTTCGAAGTGACGCGGGTGCGCGAGGGCGATCACGCTATCTACAAGGCCAAGGGACAAGTCTTCTTTGCCAGCGTCGACCGGTTTCAAGCGATGCTTGGCCCTGAAAGCGCTATGCCTGATCCAGCCGATCACGTGATTATCGACGTATCTGCTGCGCATTTCTGGGATATTTCTGGGATTGGCGCGCTCGACAAAGTGGTTGAGCGAATGCGCCACAATGGCCGCAGCGTGAAAGTTGTCGGGCTTAATACAGCGTCCGAGGATTTGTTCGACAAATTTGCTTTGACCGACAAGACCGGCGTGGAAATCGGCCTAGCGCCGCATCCGTAAGTTCCGGCCTATAAGTTTCGGCCCGTAAGTCTCGTTGAGCCTTAAGTTCTCGCTTGCAGCGCTTTTAGTACTTCGAGCGCTTGATCGGCGAGCGCAAGCGGCACAAAGGCGTGGTCGTGATGCAAGGCAGCGACCATATTGCAAGCGATACCAGCCGCGGCCAATTCGCCTGCTACAGCTGCGGTTAGCCCCACCCCTTCAAGGTCTGAATGCACCGCCAAGGTAATGCGCGCAAAATCGGGGCCCTCTAAATTGAGCTCGCGTGCAAGTTCGCTCGAAATCACTGCGCTAACGCCCTCTTCCTCGCGAAACGTGGCGAGTGCCCCGCCCAATATTTGTGGCGCACTATCAGGCAGGACCGCCACGAAGCGATAGGCCATGGGATCGAGCAAAGGCTCCATCTGGGCAATCATCGCATCGCGCCCGCTTACCAAACCCTGCGTCATAGATCAGAGGATGTATTTGCTAAGATCGGTGTCGCTCGCCAGCTCTGACAAGCGCTCTTGCACATAAGCGGCATCAATGGTCACCGTTTCGCCGGCATGTTCCTCAGCCTCAAAGCTGATCTCTTCAAGCAAGCGCTCCATCACCGTTTGCAATCGCCTTGCGCCGATGTTCTCAACCGCTTCGTTCACTTGAGCGGCAATCTTCGCCACCTCGGTGACAGCATCTTCGCCAATATCAAGCGTCACATCCTCTGTGCCGATAAGAGCCTTATATTGCTCAACCAGATTGGCCTTGGTTTCGCTGAGGATGCGGACAAAATCGCCTTCCGTCAGAGCGCGCAATTCGACCCGTATCGGCAAGCGCCCCTGCAATTCGGGCAGCATGTCGGATGGCTTGGAAACGTGAAAAGCGCCGCTTGCGATAAACAAGACATGGTCGGTTTTCATCGGGCCATATTTGGTCGAGACGGTCGTGCCTTCGATCAGCGGCAGCAAATCGCGCTGCACACCCTCGCGGCTAACCGAGCCGCCGCGCACATCGCTGACCGCAATCTTGTCGATCTCGTCGAGGAAAACGATGCCATTGGTCTCTGCATTTTCCAGAGCGACGCGGGCCACGTCGTCTTGGTCCATGCGCTTTTCGCTTTCTTCCTCGACCAGCTTGTCCCACGCATCGGGCACTTTCAGCTTGCGCCTTTTGGTCTTGCCGCCGCCCATCGCCTTGCCGAGCATGTCGGACAAATCGATCATGCCGACATTGCCGCCCATCCCCGGAATATCCATCGGGCTCGACGGCGCATCGGTAACGTCGATTTCGACCTCGGTATCGTTCATCGCATTCTCGACGATCCGCTCTCGGAAAGCCTCGCGCGTCGCCTCGCTCGCATTGTCGCCAACAAGCGCGACGAGGAGCCGGTCCATGGCCGCTTCGCTAGCGGCTTCTCGCACCGCCTCGCGGCGGCGGTCTTTTTCCAGCCGGATGGCATCTTCGACCAGATCGCGGGCGATCTGTTCAACATCGCGGCCAACGTAGCCGACCTCTGTGAACTTGGTCGCCTCGATCTTTACAAAAGGCGCCTCAGCCAACTTTGCGAGCCTGCGGCTGATTTCAGTCTTGCCGCAACCCGTAGGCCCGATCATCAGAATATTCTTCGGAGTAACCTCATCGCGCAGATCATCGTTCAAACGCTGACGCCGCCAACGATTGCGCAATGCGACAGCGACAGCGCGCTTGGCGTCTTGCTGGCCGATAATATGCTCATCAAGAGCTTCAACAATCGCCTTTGGGGTGAGGTTATCAATCATA
>CAZTFZ010000059.1:3007-4307 GCA_964613105.1 uncultured Porphyrobacter sp.
GTGAAGACGCAAACATCGGCGGCAACGGCCATGGCTTTGCGAGCGATCTTTTCAGGATCATCCTCATATTCGGACAAAGCTTTTGCTGCGGCCAAGGCATAGTTTCCGCCAGATCCGATCGCGGCAATCCCGCCATCAGGCTCCAGCACATCGCCATTGCCAGTTAAAACCAGCAGGTTCTCTTTATCGGCGACGATCATCAAAGCTTCGAGATTGCGCAGATATTTATCGGTGCGCCAATCCTTGGTGAGCTCTACAGCAGCGCGCAGCAATTGCCCGCGATATTCCTCAAGCTTCTTTTCCAGCCGCTCAAACAGGGTGAAAGCATCAGCGGTTGCGCCTGCAAAGCCTGCGACAACTGCGCCATCCTCGCCTATGCGCCGCACCTTTCGAGCATTGGGCTTCATCACCGTATTGCCCATGGAAACCTGCCCATCGCCTGCAATGACGATGGTATCGCCGCGCTTAACGCCGATGATGGTTGTGGAGTGCCATTGGGTTAGGCCGTGGCTTGCCGCTGTGTCATTCATCATGAGCGGGATATGGGGAGCTTGCCGCGCCGGTCAAGCAGGGCGCACAATTAAGGCCCCGCAGCGCCGCCACCAGGAGCGCCTGCGCCAACCGCGCCAATATTGCCGAACAAATCTTCTAGGAATGTCCGCTCGCGTCCCAAGGTCGGCGTTGTGTCGCCTTCGGGCTGGAGGAAAACGACCTCGTCAATTCCTGTCCGATCAGCAGAGATCACATTGCCCGCCCCATCGAATTTGACGGCCAAAACAGTATGGGTGGCCACTTTAGGACGAACGAAAGGTCGCCGCCCCGTCGTGCTCGACACGTAATACCAGACCGGATCGCCATATTGGCTCGTGAAGGTCGGGCGGCCCAATGTCCCTTCGACCGAGCGGCGATTGTCGAGGCCCGGCTGAACAGATGATGCAAGCAAAGGATCAACGATAAAGCCGCGGGTTTCGCGGATTGAGCTGCAACCGGTCAAAAGAACCGCGCCAAGCATGAGCACCCCGCCGAGGCGGGCTTTGCTCGAAAGCTTTGGCAAAGTGCTGGTCCGAGGGTCGCTGTTTAAACGCATCAATTCCACTCTATCCTTTTTCCACTCTATCCCTATTCCACCCTAATCCTAGGGGGGCTGCCATCACAAAATGGCGCTTGTTGGCTTGGATAAGCCGCCGCTACACCCTATAACTGCTTTTGAACAGTCTGGCCAAGATTATGCGGCCAAAATTGTCCCTATTATCTTCTGTATGATCACAATTGATGGGGCGAATTGAATTGCCGGTGAATG
>CAZTFZ010000059.1:4407-9040 GCA_964613105.1 uncultured Porphyrobacter sp.
GGAGTTTTTATGTCATTTTTGTCCCGCCTGTTTTCCAAACAAAAAGACCCGCGCGAAGATGTGCGCCGCTTGTGGCACCGGATTGTAGAGATCGCTCGCGAGGAAGAATGGTATGCCGAATGCGGCGTTGCCGACACGCTAGAGGGGCGTTTCGACATGGTTAGCGCAGTTTTGGCCGTGGCTATGATCCGTATGGAAACCGATCCCGATCTTGCCCCGCTCACTGGCTTTCTCACTGAGTTTTTCGTGGATGATATGGACGGGCAATTGCGGCAATCGGGTGTTGGCGATTTGATGGTGGGCAAGAAAATCGGCACGCTAATGAGCACGCTTGGGGGCCGCATTGGCGCTTATCGTGAGGCGCTGTCAGACGGTGATGAAGCACAAGGCGATGCGCTGGCATTGGCGGCGACGCGCAATATAGAGCTTGCCGATAGCGCCCAGATCACAAAGCTTGCGGATAGATTGGTGGCGCTCAAGGCCCGTTTCGAGGCGACCAGCAATGATGACATGCTCAGCGCAAAGGTGGTGTGAGCGTGGCTGACACCCAATCCCCTGAGCATTCAAAGCCTGAGCATTCCGGTCCGGCCAAAAGCGAGTTGGAGCGGATCATAAAACTCGACCGTCTGCCCGAAGGCGAAATTGCGATTGCTGCCAGCCCCGAAGAATGCGTGAACCTTGCCAAACGCTTTGAAATCGAGGCGGTAGAGGCACTAGAGGCGAAAATCACCCTAGAGCAAGACCCTGAAGCAGGTGCATCGACAATCACCGCCAAAGGCGTACTCACCGCAAAAATCACTCAGCAATGCGCTGTTTCTGGCGATGTTTTTCCCAATAGAATCGACGAAGCAATAGAGTTGCGCTTCGTCCCGGCCAGCGCTGCTCACAATGCCGTGGAAGCAGACGAACCCAATTTTGACGAAGAGATCGAGTTGGAAAGCGATCTGCTTGACGAGATTGCGTTTGAAGGAAGTGGGTTTGATCTGGGCGAAGCCATTGCGCAAACTTTGGGGCTTGCGATTGATCCCTATGCGACAGGCCCAAACGCGCAGGCTGCACGCGATGCAGGCCTTGTTTCAAGCGAGGCCGCAAGCGGAGCTTTTGCAGCGCTAGCCGCACTCAAAAAAGACTAAGGGTCCGGCCAAGTATCAGCCCGTCACAGCGCCTCGATCAAAATGGCCCGATCAAAACGGAATATCGTCGTCGAGATCATCATAGTTAGAGCCGCCACCGCCCTGATTGCCGCCAGATTGCCCGCCGCCGCCTTGGCCGCCGCTAGAGTAGCCGCCGCTGCCTGAGCCGCCGCCGCCTTGGTTCCAGCCGCCACCGCCGCCGCCTTGACCACCGCCGCCGCCGCCACCGGAACGCCCGTCGAGCATAGTCAGAGTGCCATCAAAGCCGCGCAAAACAACTTCTGTTGAATAGCGATCATTGCCTTGCTGGTCTTGCCATTTGCGGGTTTGCAATTTGCCCTCGACAAAGACCTTGCTGCCTTTCTTGAGGTAGTTTTCGCAAACATTGACGAGGCCTTCTGAAAAGATGGCAACCGTGTGCCATTCGGTGCGTTCTTGACGCTCGCCAGAATTGCGATCTTTCCAAGTTTCGCTGGTCGCAATGCGCAAATTGCAAACCTTGCCGCCATTTTGAAAGCTGCGAATTTCTGGGTCTTGGCCCAAATTGCCGATAATCATAACCTTGTTGAGTGAACCGGCCATTGAGTTGTTTCCTTACATTAAAGCCCCAGAGCAAGCGCGCTCCAATAGGTGATTCCCGCAAAGACATAGGCCAAAGCAAACAGATAGCCCAACATAAAAGCGGGCCATTTCCACCCATTCGTTTCGCGCCGAGCAACGGCAATGGTGGAAAGACATTGCGGGGCGAATACGAACCAAGCGAGGAAGGCCAAAGCTGTCGCCAAAGACCAGCGCTCTGCAACCGTTTCGCGCAATGCGTCCATTGTCGCGTCATCATCCTCGCGCTCCACCGCATAAGTGGTAGCAAGGCTGGCAACAGCGACCTCGCGCGCGGCCATTGCTGGGATAAGGCTCAAGGTCATTTCGCGGTTAAAGCCAATTGGCTCAAATGCGGGCTGGATCGCGCCCGCCAATTGTCCGGCATAACTTTGGTCGATCTGCGCCTCATCAATGCCTGCACGCGGAAAGGTTAGGAGCAACCACAGAACCACGGTGGCCGCAAAGATAATCGTGCCCGCGCGCCGCAAGAACACATAAGCGCGTTGCCACAGGCCGATTGCCAGATCGCGCAGTCTTGGCAGCTGATAGCGCGGCATCTCCATGATAAATCCGCTTGCTTTGCCCGCCGCCACAGTCCGCCGCAGGAACAGCGCCGCGATAACAGCGCCCACAATGCCAGCGATATAAAGGCCAAACAGAACGAGGCCCTGAAGGCCGATAAAAGGCGCTATTTCGCGGTCGGGGATCACAGCGCCGATCACCACCAGATAAACAGGCAGGCGCGCAGAACAGGCCATCAATGGCGCGATCAATATGGTGGTCAGCCGGTCTTTGGGATCAGCGATGGAGCGCGTCGCCATAATGCCCGGAATGGCGCAAGCAAAGCTCGACAAAAGCGGGATAAAGCTGCGGCCAGACAGGCCGACCCCTGCCATCAAGCGGTCCATTAAAAATGCCGCACGGGCCATGTAACCGCTCGACTCCAGCACGAGGATAAAGGCAAACAAGATGATGATTTGCGGCAGGAACACCACGACAGAGCCCACTCCGCCGATAACGCCCTCAAGCAGAAAGTCGCGGAACAGGCTGGGGGCAAGCGCCCCTTCAACAAAGCCGCTGGCCGCTTCTGCGCCCGCCTCAATCAAGTCCATAAATGGCGCTGCCCAAGCAAAGACCGCCTGGAACATGACGAACAACAGCCCGAATAAAATGACCGGCCCAAGCCATGGGTTGAGCAAGATTGCATCAGCGCCTTGTTCGACAGTCCGCCGCGCGCTGCTCGACAAAGTGGCGGCCTTGGCCATGTGCTTTGCTGCTAGGCGGCGTTCGGGCAATGTGCCGTAAGCTTTGGCTGCGCCGCTTGCTGACGCTGCGTTCGTTTGCGCGGCTTGCAAGGTGTTGGCAATGCCTTCGCGAAGGCTATCGAGCCCGCGCTTGCGCACAGCCACTGTCGCAACAACCGGCACGCCCAGACTGTTCGCCAAAGCGTCAGGATCAATCTGCAAGCCATCGCGCTCAGCCAAATCGACCATATTGAGAGCAACCACAGTCGGAAGCCCCAATTCGAGCACCTCTTGCGCAAAAACCAAATGCTGTTCGAGATTGGCGGCATCAAGCACAAGCACCAAGACATCGGGTTTGGCTTGGCCCTCAAGCTGGCCGTGGACCACCTTGCGCGTCACCTCTTCATCGGGGCTTGCCGCATCGAAGGAATAAGCTCCGGGCAGATCGAGCAATTCGGCGGCTGCCTCGCTGCCCAGCGCCAAGCGTCCGGCTTTGCGTTCAACAGTGACACCAGGATAATTGGCGATCTTTTGGCGAGCGCCTGTGAGAGCGTTGAACAGAGCGCTTTTGCCAGCATTGGGATTGCCAACAAGGGCAACAGTCGCTTGTTGCTCAGAGACGCTCATCAGGCTTTGCTCTTGTCGGATGCAGCCACTTCGATCAGCTCTGCATGAGCGCGGCGGATAGCGATTGTCATCGAACCCAGCCGAAGCGCCAAGGGATCGCGCGTGCCAAAAATGCCGCGATGCGTGATCGACACTTCAGCCCCATCATCGAGGCCCAGCGCGCTCAGGCGCTTTGCTTCATCAGGAGCAAAACTATCCCAGCGGACCGCGGTAACGGTTGCCAGAGTGTTGCGGGCAAGTTGGTCGAGCGTCATAGGCCCAACGCGCTGCCAGACCTTAAAGCTAATTGCAAGCGATTCGCATTAAGCGCAAATTCTTCCGCTCAAATGGGCAGCAAAACTGCCCCGAAAACCGCTCTGTACGTTGATCAGATTAGCGCGCTGGATAGCGCAAACGGCCAAGCAGCCGAGTGACGCTAAAACGCTCCTGATCTGGCTTTAAGAACTGAGCCTTGGCTTTCTCAAACTTCATCACGCCATCGATCCGCCGTTCGAGAAAGGCCCGTGTGTCGGCCTTATCGTCGCTCTCATCATCGACAAATACAGCCAGCGTCGCGCCATAGATCGAGGCGAGAATAGCCCGCTTTGTGTAATGATTGTAATCGGTCGCGGCATCGCCAGCGAGCCGCCACATAATGTCGGCGCTGCGCCAGCCGGTTTTGAGCGAGCTAGCGGCATTTTGCGGATGCGCCATAATTGCAAGAGCGCGGCGCAGAGCCTCTTCTTGGCCGACAATCGCATCGAGCCTAAATTGCACGAGCACGCGAATACGCTCACGGATTTTCATTTGCCCAAGCTTTTCTTGCGGCAAAGCGGCTGCCATTTCTGCGTCAATCGTGTCGATCCATGCGGTGATCATGGCCATCGCCATGGCGGCATTGCTGCCAGCTTTAAACGCGAGTTTGGCAACGTCCAAATCGACCTCGGCCTGTTCGGCGGCCATGGCCAAAGCCTCTGCCCCCCAGCCATCAAAAACCGCAGCATCAGCCACCATCGGGGCCAGATGCAAGCGCAGTTCTTCCAATGTCAT
>CAZTFZ010000060.1:0-8875 GCA_964613105.1 uncultured Porphyrobacter sp.
CTGGGCAATCGCCCGAGAGCCTTTTTGATGTTCGCAATGATGGGCCAATCGAAGCAGTTCAGGATGACCTTGCAAGCACAAGCCAAGCTGCCGCTCCCAACCATAGCCATGGCTCTGCACGATGACCACGCGCGCGCGCCTATCCCGCCGCATCTCCTTTGGAGCGCTGGGCCTTTCGCTGCTGTCATGCCTCATGCTCGCATGGCCTGAGGCAGTCTTTGCGCAACCCGTTTCAACACCGGACATAACCCCTGGTCTAACAGACGCTTTTGACCGAGCGATTGGTTCGGCAGGTGCTAGCAATCCTGAATTAGACAGCGCAGCACCATTATCGCTTTCGCTTCAGCTGCTCTTGCTGATGGGGCTGCTGACGATGCTGCCCGCCATCGTCTTGATGATGACCAGCTTTACGCGTGTCTTGATCGTCCTGTCGATCCTGCGGCAAGCCTTGGGCCTACAACAAAGCCCGCCCAATCAAGTGCTTGTCGGATTGGCCTTGTTCCTCTCTTTTTTTATCATGGCCCCAACGCTTGATGCTGTGAACGCTCAGGCAATCGTTCCCTATGCTGCCAACACTCTCTCAGGCGAAGAGGCAATCGCTGCAGCAAGCGAGCAAATGCGCGTCTTTATGATGGCCCAAACCCGCGAGGCCAATCTTGCAATGTTCGCAGATATTGCTGAGGCGGGACCTTTCGCGGCGCAAGAGGACGTGCCGCTCTCGATCCTGCTGCCAGCCTTTGTCACAAGCGAACTGCAAACCGCTTTTCAAATCGGTTTTATGCTGTTTTTGCCCTTTCTTGTGATCGATCTGGTTGTTGCCAGCGTCTTGATGAGCCTTGGCATGATGATGCTTTCGCCCACGATTATATCGCTGCCGTTCAAGCTTCTGTTGTTTGTGCTGGTTGATGGCTGGGCGCTGCTGATGGGCTCGCTCGCCATGAGCTTTTCATAAAAGGAGGCCCGCCCCATGCAAGATGAAGCATCGCTGCTGGCACTGATCGATCAGATGCTATGGACAACCGCGTTGATCGCTGGCCCGATCCTGATTGCGGCCCTCGGAATTGGCCTAGTGATTGGGATAATTCAGGCCGCAACATCGGTCAATGAACAGACGCTAACCTTCGTGCCTAAGCTCGCGATCGTCGCTGCGGTGCTGGTGCTGATGGGCGGCTCTATGATGGTCATCCTCACCGATTTTCTCGATGAAATTTTCCTGCAAATTGGCATGATTGCGCGGTGAACACCGTTCTTCTCGCATTGGGCACATTCGAAGGCGAGCTAGCACAAGTGCTGTTCCTTTCAGTGCGCGCAGGCGCTGCGATGCTGGCTGCCCCTTTGTTCGGAGCAATCACCGTGCCTGTGCAATTGCGCGCCTTTTTCGGTGTCGCTTTGGCCGTGTTTGTGAGCCAATGGATACCGCTGCCCCCACCGCCCGATCTGTTTAGCCTCAATGGCGCAATCATTCTTGTGCAAGAGGTGATCATTGGCTTTGCAATGGGGTTTGTATTGCAAGTCGGCTTCGCTGTGCCTCTCATCGCTGCCGAACAAATTGCAGGCACTATGGGCCTCGCCATTGCGACAGCGATTGACCCATCCAGCGGCGCACAATCAGGGGCCATCGGACAGTTTTTCAGCCTGTTTTTGATCTTCATATTCCTTGCGCTTGGGGCCCATTTGCTATGGTTTGAGCTTCTGCTGGAAAGCTATCGCGCCATGCCGCCAGGCTTTGCCTCTTTCAGCGCAGATGGCGCTAAAGCGATGGTGGATTTCGGCGGGCTTGCGATTGCGACAGCCGCCGCCATAGCTCTGCCTGTGGTGTTGGTCTTATTGCTTGTTCAGACGGTCACCGGCGTTCTCAGCCGCTCTGCCCCAACGCTCAACCTTTTTGCATTGGGATTGCCTGCTGGGGTTCTGGCAGGGCTTGCCGCCTTAATCGCGGTGCTGCCGATCATATCCGATCAATTTTCCGAGCTTGCTATGTCGATCATCGAACACGCTGCGCTGATCATCGGGCTGTGATAGCATGAGCGAAGCAGGTGCCGGCGAAAAGAGTTTTGCGCCAACTCAAAAGCGCAAAGACGATGCCGTCAAAAAGGGCGATACGCTGCGCTCAAAAGAGCTGGCAACTGCGGTTGCCATATTGGTTGGGGGCATGTGGCTGTTTCTCGCTGGGTCTGATCTCATTGATGCGGTCGAGCAATTTGCTCGCTCCGCATTCTCCTTTGATCGCGGCAGTTTTGAAAGCTTCACCCCGCGCGCAGTTCTGATGGCTGCTCTTATTGCGCTGCTGCCGCCGATCATCTTTTTGGGTCTGACAGTCATCATAGCGACAGTCGCATCGCAATTGATCTTTGGCGACGGGCGCTTTGTTGCCAGCAATGCACAGCCCAAGGCATCGCGGATCAATCCAGCCTCAGGCTTTAAACGCATGTTCGGCTCTCAAGGCATGATTGAGCTTGCAAAAAGTGTTCTAAAAGTCGGCCTATTGGGCAGCATCGCTGCATGGTGGGGATTGCGCAATGTGCCGCAGCTCTTGGCTCTAGGTCAGGGCGAATTGGCGACGCAACTTACCGCAAGCTGGGATGCGGCAGTAACGCTCGTCATGCTGTTGGCGCTTGGTTTGGCAGTCATCGCTATGATCGATTGGCCAGTCCAATTTATCCGCCGTTTGAACCGCCTCAAAATGACGCATCAAGAAGTGCGCGATGAAAACAAGCAAACAGAAGGCTCGCCGCAATTGCGCGCCGCCCAACGTCAAAGACAGCGCGAAATGGCGCGCGGCGGGGTGAGCCAAGCGGTGAAAGACGCTCAATTTGTGCTCACCAACCCGAGCCATTTCTCGGTCGCATTGGCCTATGATCCAGCGCTAGCCCCAGCTCCGATTGTTCTTGCTAAAGGCACAGGCGAGAAAGCGCTGGCAATGCGCGAATTGGCGAGTGAATTTGGCGTACCCGTGCTTGAATATCCAATGCTCGCTCGGTCGGTTTATTTCACCACGCGCGAGAACCAAGTGATCCGCGAAGAGCTGTATATTGCAATTGCGGCGCTGGTGGCTTTCGTGTTCTCTGTGAAGCGAGGCGAGCATCCCCCTAGACCTCATGTCGATGTGCCGCTGACGATGCGCTTTGACACAGAAGGACAAGTCGAAGCTCCTAAAGCGGCTCTTTAGAAACCAAGCGCAAGTGGGTTAAGAACTGCGCGATCCTGCCGTTCTAAAGGCCATGGAAAACGAACTCACATCCTCCATCATCAACACGCTTGGCGTTGGCAGCGGCATCAACATGGCCCAGCTCGCCAATGATTTGGCAGAAGCGCGCTTTGCAAGCCAGCGCACCCGCCTAGAGGATCGCAATCTGGATCTTGAAACGCGGATCGAGACAGCAACGCTCATCCGCAATCAAATCTCGCAATTTGCCAGCGCCTTGGGCGAGCGAGTTCGGACAGGCGATCTGTCGCCCGAACCTGTGCTCGGCAACCCTGCCGTTGCCAATGCCTCAGTCTTAACAGGCATCACAGCAACCGGTTCTTATGACCTTGAGGTCACCCAATTGGCGAGCGGTCAGACCTTGGCGCTGGATCCTGTTGCTAGCGGCGATGATCTGCTGGGTTCAGGCACGCTAACGCTGCGTTTGGGCACGGTAGCCGGCGCAAGTTTCACCGCTGACACAGAGGTCGATCCGGTGGAAATTACGGTTGAGGATACCGACACGCTTGCCTCGCTCGCAGCCAAGATTAGCGCGAGCGATGCAGGTCTTAGCGCCTATGTCGCCAATGGCATCAATGGCGCGCAATTGGTGATCAAGGGCGCAGAGGGCGCGCAAAGCGGCTTTACCGTCGAAGGAACAGGCGGGGCCAGCGCTCTTGCATGGAACCCAGCCAGCGATAGCGGCCAATTGCGCGAAACCGCACAAGACGCAGAATTCATGCTCGATACTATCGCGATGACAAACAGCACCAACTCCATCACGGGCCTTCCAGAAGGCCTCCAACTGGAGCTGACAGCCACCAATATTGGCGCGCCCACGACTATCAACTTCACCGACAGAACCGGCCAAATCAGCGATGTGATGAGCGATTTTGTCACTGCGTTGAATGACATTGCCACCCAGCTTAACGAGGCATCGGCCCCGCTTAGCGGGGTGTTGGGCGATGATCCGGGCGCTCGGCTGTTGAAGCGCGAACTGGCTAGCCTAACCAGCGAAGTGATCATGCCCAATGCCGCCGAGGATGAGCCGAGCACTTTAAGCGATTTGGGCTTGTCACTCAATCGCGATGGTTCCTTCCGCTTTGATGCAGAGCGATTGGGCGTAACGCTAGAAAACAATGCTGAAGCTGCGGTCGCAATGTTCACAACCGGGCTGTTCGGCGTTTTTGCCACGATTGATGACTTGGCCCGCGCAACCGCCTCTAGCGCCGATCCGGGCTCGCTCGCAGGTTCTATCAGCAGCTATACCGATGAGATAGCCGAGAACACCGAGCGTCTGGCCGAAATCGCCGAGCAGCAAGAAGTCGTGCGGGCTCGCTTTGCGGCAAGCTTCGGAGCGGCAGATCGCCAAGTCGCTTTGAACAATTCAACGCTCGATTTTCTCAGAGCGCAATTCTCCAATGGCAGTGACAGCTAGGGCGAACCACAATGCTCGGATCAACTCTCACACCTCATGATAGCTATCGCAAGATAGAGCTCGATGCGCGGGTAGAAGGCAGCGATGGCATAGCGCTAACCCGCCTATGCCTCGATCGCGCGATGGATGAATTGTCTCGCGCTTATGAATGCGATGGGCCTGACCGGCGCGCTGGACGAAGCAAGGCCTTGCAAAGCGCATCAAGTGCCGTTTTGGCTCTGCAATCAGGGATTGATGCTGCCAACCCAATTGGCGCAGTTTTGGATGAATTTTATCGCGGTATTTATGCCGGCATTGGCCAATTGAGCAAAACATGGGATCATGGTTTGGCCATGCAATTGCGCGAAGATTTGAAAGATATTGCCACAATTGCTGGCTGAGCTGCGGCGCGGTCGGACGCCTATCTCAGCCCTGTTCCAAAATCCCGCGCATCTTCTTCAATGCCTGTCCGCGCAATTGATGAACGCGCGGGACGCTGACTTCGAGAACCTCAGCGATCTCGGTCAGATTCAGCTCTTCAACGAAGAACAATTGCAAGACCAATTGCAAGCGTTCGGGCATTTGCTTGAGCGCTGCCAAGACCGCCTCGCGATCATCCAATTGCGCCAAAACCTCGAAAGGATTGGGGCCTGCATCGGTGAAGGCTGAATTGCTCTCATCATAGCTGTCATCAATCGAGGAAAGCTGCGCGCGACTCGCCTCGACATGGCGCAATTCTTCTGCGCTCCATCCCAATTCCTCGGCAATTTCTGCAGGGCTGGGTGGCCGCCCAAGGCGCTCTGCCAATTGCTCGCTTGCACCCTCCAAAATACGGCGGTTTTTGACCGCGCTCCGACTGTCAGGAAGGGTCTTGCGGACATAGTCAAACATCGCCCCTCGCACGCGCAATTTGGCATAGGCTGCAAAGCCGTCGTCCGTCGGACCAGCATGACGCTGAGCGCATTGCGTCAGCGCGATAAGGCCAATTTGGACCATATCCTCAAGCTCAAGCTCGGTCGTTGCCAGCGAATGGACATGCCATGCCTGCTTTTGAACAAGCGGCATAAATTGGCGCACGCGTCGCTCAACTTCAGCAGGTGATGATGCATAGGCCTGGGCAGGCGTCAGGCCGCCAATTTCTTGCTTCATGCTGTGACTAAGCCCTCTTCAGCTGTGCGCTGCGCTGGGATTTGTCCATCAGGCTCGGCTAGAGCCGCCTCCCCATCGCCAATCACCGCAAGCACTTCGACTGGCTGACTGGTCGGCAATTCATTGATCGAAAGCACCAGAGCTTGCGGGCAGCGGGTCTTGAGCAATGCCGCCAAAGCGCGGCGCACCGGGGGCTGAACAATCAAGCCCACGGCCCCGTCAGCAGCCTTGCAAAGCTCCTGCATGCGGCTTGCTATCATTCGCCCGCAATCAGGCTCAATCAAGGGCTGACCCGTTGCAGGATCGCTGATCGAGCCAAGGATCGCGCCTTCAAGGCCAGCATCCAAAGTGGCCACTTTCAGCCGTTTTTGCGGAGCGCAAATCCGCCCGACAATCCAGCCGCCCAGATCGCTGCGAACATGATCGACGAGCGCGTCAAACTCAGTGCTTTTCTGAAGCCCCATGGCAAGGCTACTGAAAATCGGTTGGAGATTGGCGATGCTGATCCCATCAGCCAAAAGCGCGCGCAAAATCCGAGTGAGCGCCGCCAAGCTCAAGGGCTCTGGTGTGATCGCCTCAACCAGATCAGGCGCTCTATCGCGCACTGCATCAATCAGGCTGCGAACCTCATCAGGGCCAAGCAATTCAGGCCCGCGTCCGATCAGCAATTGGTTGAGATGCGTGCCGATTACCGTGCTGGGGTCCACCACCAGAAAGCCATTGGCAACCGCGCGCTCGCGGTCATGGTTCTCGACCCATAGGGCAGGACAATCAAAGCTAGGATCGCGGGTTTCCTCGCCGATCAAACCATGGCCTGCCAGCACTTCGCCTGTATCAATGGCGAGCATCCGGTCTGGCCGCACCTCGGCCTCCGCAAGCAAGACACCGCCTAACGAAATTCGGTAAGTATTGGCAGGCAAGTCGATCTGGTCACGCACGCGAAATTGCGGCAAAACAAAGCCAAATTCGCGGCTTAGCTGTTTGCGGATACCAGTGACCCGCGCCACCAGCGGCGAACCGCGCGCTTCGTCGACAAAATGGACAAGGCCATAGCCCAATTCCAGCGATACCAATGTGGGGTCGGTCACATCCTCGACCCCGAAGGTTTCTGGCTTGGGCGGTTCCACGAGCAGCTCGGGTACTTCTTCCTGTTTGGCCTTGCGGCGCAACCCAAACCAAATTGCAAGCGCTATCGCAGCAGCCGGCAAAAACACCGACTGCGGCATCGCTGGGATCATGCCCATCGCGCCCAGCACAAAGGCAACCGGCAACCAGCCGCGCGCATCAGAAAACTGACTGCCAATCTGGCCCATCAGATCATTCTTGTCAGAGACACGAGTGACGATGGCAGCCGCCGCAATCGACAAAAGCAGTGCAGGAACCTGCGCAACCAAAGCATCGCCAACAGCCAAAGTGACATAGCGTTCGCCCGCCTCGCCAGCGGTAAGGCCATGGCTGATCATGCCAAGCGCAAAGCCAGCGATCACATTGACCCCAAGGATCAACAGGCCCGCAATCGCATCGCCTTTAACAAATTTGCTCGCACCATCCATCGAGCCGTAAAAATCGGCTTCGACCGACACTTCTGTGCGGCGCGCTCGCGCTTCGTCGCTGGTCAATAGGCCTGCAGCAATATCGGCATCAATCGCCATTTGCTTGCCCGGCAAAGCATCCAGCACAAAGCGCGCAGAAACCTCTGAGACCCGCCCAGCGCCCTTAGTGATCACCACGAGATTGATAATCAGCAGGATCACAAAGACGAACAAGCCAACAATGAAGTTTCCGCTGACCATAAAAGCGCCAAAGCTCTCAATGACTTGGCCCGCCGCTGCGCCGCCCTCGTGGCCATTGACCAAGACGATCCGGGTGGAGGCGACATTGAGGGAAAGACGCAGCAGTGTCGCGAACAAGAGAACAGACGGAAAAGCCGAGAAATCGAGCGGTTTTGCGGCATTCAAAGCCGTGGTCAAAATGGCGACCGACAAAGCAATGTTGAGCACAAAAAAGAGATCAAGCACCAATGTCGGGATCGGCATGACCATCAGCACGATCAAGGTGAGGATGCCGGCCGGAAGGGCAAACCCCATTGGTGCCATCAAAAGCCGCTTCATCACAGGCCAAAGTCCTTGAATTTAAGATAGGCTTCTTGCGCATGGGCATTGGCTCTGCTTTCCGAAGCTGAGGTGCTGGTGGCTGCGCTAAACCCCTGTTGCAGAAGCGTGCTCATGGGCGGCACCGCAGTCTCGGGCATGCTCAAGTCTTGGTAAGGGAGGCGCGGCAGGCCAAGTCGCTGGTCGGCATTGGCGGCAAAGCCAAATTGGCCTCCGCCTCCATAATGCGAAACACCGGTGAACCTCGCGCCCGCGAACGCTGCTGAATTTGGCCCGGCTGAATTCGACCCCTCCAAACCAGGCTGAGCGCCGGACGGCATGGCTCGTTCCATTTTGGCTGAAAGCAAGCCCATCACCTCTTCCAATGACCGAGCAGAACCATCGCTTTCGTAGAAGATCGAGCGATTGGCCGCAGCTGGTTTGGGGAACAAGGCTGCGGCAGATTGCTCAGGGTCTTGCTGCATTGCGTTCAGAAATTTGCTCGCCCCACCGCTGCCCATAAAATGCGCCAGATAAAGCTCATTGGAATTGGGTTGGCGTCCCAAGACGGGCGTCAAAGCTTCGCTATTATCTTGCGCTAAAGCCGCCGCCATTAAGGACGCCGCTTGAGGGTCATTGCGCAGAGCAAGGATATGGCCGCGCATTGCTGGATCGGAAACCTGCGAAGCATATTGCCCAAGGCCCAGCTGATTGCCGTGGCGCTGCATCGTCTCCATCCAAGTGGACTCAATGAATTGAAACAGCCCTGTAGCGCTGGAGGTTCGCGCCTTCGCATCAACGTCTAAGCCCGATTCCAACTTTGCCTGAGCAAGAAGGTAATCGAAATTGACGCCGGTGCGCGTGGATGCCTGAGCGATCGCTTGGCGCGCTTGGTCCTTTTCCGGCAAGCCAGAACTGGCCAAGACAGTGCGGTGAATTGTCTGTCCGTCACTCATTGGCCATCACTCACAGGCTTACCTCATTTACCAAACGATATGAGGGACCCCATGCAACCCGCGTGCCAATTGATTTGGC
>CAZTFZ010000061.1:0-2551 GCA_964613105.1 uncultured Porphyrobacter sp.
GGAATTTACCCAGGGACGTTCGATCCCATCACTTTGGGCCATGCGGATATCATCCGGCGAGGCTCCAAATTGGTCGATAAGTTCATCATCGGGGTGACCACCAATCCTTCGAAGAATCCTATGTTTTCGACCGAGGAACGGCTGGCCATGGTCGAACGCGAAGTGGCGGAACTGGGTCTCGCCAATGTGGAAGTCGCCGGGTTCAATGCGCTATTGGTCAAATTTGCTCGCAAGATGGGCGCAAATGTCTTGGTGCGCGGGCTTCGAGCGGTCGCCGATTTTGAATATGAATATCAAATGGCGGGCATGAACCAACAGCTTGATGCCGAGATCGAGACGGTTTTCTTGATGGCCGACGTTTCGCTCCAGCCGATTGCCTCAAAATTGGTCAAGGAAATCGCTTTGTTTGGCGGCGACGTGACACCCTTCGTGAGCGCTTCTGTGCGCGAGGATGTGAATGCGCGGGTCCAAAAGATCGGTCAATTGGGCGATTACTAAGGCTCCTCTTGAGCCACTCTGGTCGCCCGCATATCAGCTCCGAACTTGGCTGCGCTTTCTAAGTGATAAGGGTGGATAGCAAAAGCTATTCATTGCGCTGTCACAAAAGGCGCGGTATTTCCAATCACTTGAACCCCCTCACATGAATTGCTCGATGGAAAATTGATGTCCTCTGCTACTCAATCCGCTCTGAATTTTAGATCCATATTGAAACCGGCTGTCGCTGCCATGCTTGCTATTGGCGGGCTAACCTCTGGCCTTAATGCGCAAGATCAAGCGGGCGTTCCGACTGCTCCTGAAGTTGCAAAAGAGGCCGCCACGGCCATCGTCGACGCTGTTACCGCGCCAGCCGAGGCAGAATCTGCGCCTGCGCGCAATGTCTATTCGCGGATAAGCTTCGATCCGACAGAGGAGCCTGAGAATATCCTCGTGCTCGATCTTTCAACCGGCGATCGAGTAATGATCCGGCTGATGCCCGATTGGGCCCCCAATCATGTTGATCGGGTAAAAAGGCTCACGCGTGAGGGCTTTTATAACGGTGTCATTTTTCACCGCGTGATCGATGGTTTCATGGCCCAAACAGGCGACCCGACAGGCACAGGAACGGGCGGTTCGCCATTGCCTGACTTGGCCGAGGAATTTAACCCTCAACCGCATTTGCGCGGCACGGTCTCTATGGCTCGTGCAGCGACAGAAGACAGTGCGAACAGTCAGTTCTTCATCGTATTCTACCCGCGTTTCAGCCTCGACAAGCGCTACACCAATTTTGGCCGCGTGATTGCGGGCATGGGCGCCGTTGATGCGATCAATCGGGGCGAGCCACCGGCGAACCCAACCCGCATTTTGCAAGCCTCCCTTGCAAGCGAAGGCAAGGGCGCTCCGATCAATGCTCCAGCGCTTGTGTCCGAACCCGTGCTGACTGCTGACGATCTCAACGCACCGATCGAGCTTTGAGCTAGCCCCAACGCAGCCTGCTTGGCTGCGCCTTGCATATGAGTAAGCGTCATTATGCAGGTTGACCTGTTTGATTTTGATCTGCCGCAAGAACGCATAGCCTTAAGACCTGTGCGCCCGCGCGATGCTGCGCGCATGCTCGTTGTCGGCCCCCAGCAGCACGGCGGTTTTCAAGACAAGACCGTTTCCGATTTGCCCGGCCTTTTGCGCAAAGGCGATGTGCTGGTGTTTAACGACACGCGCGTCATTCCCGCTCAGCTTGAGGGGCGCAAGCAAGGCGGCGAAGCCAAAATTGGCGCAACCTTGCACAAGCGCGTCGATCTGCGCCGCTGGCAGGCCTTTATTCGCAACGCAAAGCGGCTGCGCGAAGGTGATGCAATTGAATTTGGCGGGGGCGTAGTGGCTCAAGCTGAAAAGCGGCTAGAGGACGGCAGTTTCGTCCTTTTGTTCGAAGGCGATGAGCCGGTTGAGGTTTTGCTTGAGCGAGCAGGCACTATGCCATTGCCGCCCTATATTGCGGGAAAGCGCCCGACCGATGCGAAAGACCGCACAGATTACCAGACCATGTTTGCGACGCGCGATGGAGCGGTCGCAGCCCCCACAGCCTCACTCCATTTCACTCCAGAGCTTATCGAGGGGTTGGACGCGGCGGGGATCACTCGAGAGACGCTGACGCTTCATGTTGGTGCAGGCACATTTATGCCCGTCAAAGCGCAAGATACGAGCGAGCATGTCATGCACAGCGAGTGGGGCCGTATCGAGGCTGATGTTGCGATGCGCCTTAATCAGGCACGCGCGGCAGGGGGCCGGATTATCGCTGCGGGCACGACTGTGCTGCGTCTGCTGGAAAGTGCGGCCAATGATGATGGCGAGCTTGCAGCTTTTGCAGGCGACACAGACATCTTCATCACGCCCGGCTATCGCTTCAAGGCGGTCGACGGATTGATGACCAATTTCCATTTGCCCAAATCGACTTTGTTCATGCTGGTCAGCGCCTTGATGGGGCGCGAGCAGATGCAGGCGGCCTATGCCCATGCGATTGCGCAAGAATATCGCTTCTATTCCTATGGTGACAGCTCGCTTTTGATCCCCTAGCGCC
>CAZTFZ010000061.1:2651-8848 GCA_964613105.1 uncultured Porphyrobacter sp.
TCTGGCCTGACAAAGGTCTATGCTGGCGGGCTAAAAGCGCTCGACGGGGTGGATTTGACGATCCGAAAGGGCGAGATTTTCGCTTTGCTTGGCCCCAATGGCGCAGGCAAAACGACGCTGATCGGGGCAATCTGCGGCCTTGTTAGGCCGAGCGCTGGCAGTATCCATGCTTTTGGCCTCGATATGGCTGGCGATTGGCGCAAGGCGAGGGCGCGAATTGGCCTCGTCCCGCAAGAGCTTTCCACCGACATGTTTGAGCCTGTGAAGCGAGCGGTCAGCTATTCGCGCGGGCTGTTCGGTTTGGCTCCCAATCCTGCACGGATAGAGGAGATTCTTCGCGATTTGAGCCTGTGGGACAAGCGCGATGCGCAGATCATGACATTGTCGGGCGGGATGAAGCGCCGCGTGTTGATTGCCAAGGCTTTGGCGCATGAACCCGATTTGCTGTTTCTTGATGAGCCGACCGCAGGCGTCGATGTGGAATTGCGCAAGGATATGTGGCGTTTAATCGGCGCTATGCGAGAGCGCGGCGTGACGATTATTCTCACCACCCATTACATCGAAGAAGCAGAGGAGATGGCCGACCGCGTCGGAGTGATCCGCAATGGCAAATTGCTGATGGTGGATGAAAAGCAAGCGATGATGGCGCGGCTTGGACGGACAGAGGCCTGCATTAGTCTTGCTCAGCCATTGGCAGTCATTCCAAAGGCATTGGCCGATTTTCCGCTTGAGCTTTCAAATGCTGGCGCTGATCTGATTTATCGCGGCGGCGGCGGAGGGGCTGATCAAGGCAAAGCCGAAGTCGCAAAGCTGACCAAAGCGCTGATTGCGGCCGGCATAGACTACACCGGCATTGATGTGCATGAGAGCAGTCTTGAGGATATTTTCGTCCAGCTGGTGAGCGACTATGATGGTGGGGGCGCCCCAATAAGCGCTGCAAAAACCGCTGGAGAGGCCGCATGAATTGGCGCTCCACATGGTCGATTTACACGCGCGAATTGTGGCGTTTTTTGCGCACTGCCTTTCAGTCTTTGCTCGCGCCGGTGCTCACAACTTCGCTCTATTTCATCGTCTTTGGTGCAGCCATCGGCAGTCAAATGCCCGATCTTGGCGGGGTCGATTATGCCGCCTTTATCATTCCGGGGCTGCTAATGCTGACGCTGCTTGGCGAGACGACCAGCAATTCCAGTTTTGGCATATATATGCCGCGCTTTACTGGCACGATTTATGAGCTGTTATCAGCGCCTGTGGGCGTGGCAGAAACGCTTGTCGGCTTTGTCGGGGCTGCCGCCACCAAAAGCTTGATCCTTGCCGCCATCATAGTCGTGACCGCGCGGCTGTTTGTCGATTACTCCATCGCCCACGCGTTCCTAGCTATGGGCTTTATCATGCTGGTTGCGGCAAGCTTTTCCTTGTTCGGCTTCATTCTTGGAATTTGGGCTGATAGCTTTGAGAAATTGGGCATTGTTCCGCTGCTATTTCTAACGCCGTTGACCTTTTTGGGCGGCACGTTTTACTCGATAGAGATGCTGCCAGAGCCTTGGGATACGATCGCTCTTTTAAACCCCATCGTCTATTTGGTGAGCGGGCTGCGCTGGACATTCTATGGAACGTCGGACGTCAATATCTGGGTTAGTTTTGGCATTACGCTTGGCTTTCTGGCGCTTTGCACGGCGATCATCGCTTATATTTTCAAAACCGGTTGGAGGCTGCGCGAATGACTGCGCGAATGACTGGGCGCTTTTCCTTTGCTGTTGAGGCCACAGATGGCGCAGCGCGCGCAGGCGCGATCACCATGCAGCGCGGCACGATCCGAACGCCTGCTTTCATGCCGGTCGGAACCGCTGCGACTGTCAAAGCCATGAAGCCCGAGGCCGTCCGAGCGACCGGCGCTGACATCATTCTGGGCAATACCTATCACCTGATGTTGAGGCCGGGCGCAGAGCGGATGGCGCGGCTTGGCGGCCTGCACAAATTCATGAATTGGGATCGGCCAATCCTCACCGATAGCGGCGGCTATCAAGTGATGAGCTTGTCGGACTTGCGCAAGCTGACCGAGGAGGGCGTAGAGTTTCGCAGCCATTTGGACGGCTCAAAACATATGCTCACGCCAGAACGCTCAATGGAGATCCAGCGGCTCTTGGGCTCTGACATCGTTATGGCCTTTGACGAATGCCCGCGCGCCGATCAACCGCGCGAGGAAATCGCCAAAAGCATGGAATTGTCTATGCGCTGGGCAAAGCGCAGCCGTGACGGTTTTGACGCTGGCGAAGATCATGCAGCCCGCGCCAGCCTGTTCGGCATTCAGCAAGGGGCCTTGGACGAAGATTTGCGCAAGATAAGCGCGCAAAAGCTGCAAGACATTGGCTTTGATGGCTATGCGATTGGCGGCCTTGCCGTGGGCGAGGGGCAAGAGGCGATGTTTGGCGTATTGGATTACGCGCCGCAGCAATTGCCAGCCGATAGGCCGCGTTATCTAATGGGCGTTGGTAAGCCTGATGATCTGGTTGGCGCAGTGGAACGCGGGGTCGACATGTTCGATTGCGTGCTTCCCAGCCGTTCTGGCCGCAACGGCCAAGCCTTTACATGGAACGGCCCGCGCAATTTGCGCAATGCCCGTTTTGCTGAGGATGAAGGCCCGCTCGATCCGCGCTGCTCTTGCGATACTTGCGCGACATACAGCCGGGCCTATTTGCACCACCTCGTAAAGTCAGGTGAAATCCTGGGCGCAATGCTCATGACAGAGCACAATATCGCCTTTTACCAGCAGCTAATGCAGGCAATGCGCGACGCTATAGCGGAAGGACGCTTTGCAGATTTCGCACGAGTATTTCGCGAGGATTACTTGCGAAGCTAGTCTGCTAACTTGATTTTCTAGATCGTCGCTATAGTCTAGCCTTAGCTTTAATAAAGGAAGGCTGATCCCAATGCGCGTGTTTTCCAAATTGCTTAGCGTTGGCCTCGTGCTGACTGCGAGCCTTTATACGGTGCCAACTTTAGCCGAGGATTTGGCTGAGACAGCAACCCGTTTTGGCGCAAGGCAATCGGTAACCGATGTCTCTATCTCTCCATCGGGCGACACGCTCCTTTATGTTTCGCCCGGTCAAAAATCTGAAGAGACGATCTATACCGTTGATTTGAACGGCGTGAATGAGCCTAAGGCCATTGCGACTTTTAACGAAGCCAATTCGCGTATCACTGGCTGTGATTGGGCGACGGATGAACAAATTGTTTGTGGTCTTTTCGGCAGCGGAAAAGCTGGCGACATAATTTTTGTCTTTTCGCGCAAGTTCTCGATCAACACGTTGGATGGTAAGGTCAAAAGTCTTACTCCCGGCACCAATATGGGACGCAGACGTGTCGCCCAAGATGGCGGGCGAGTGCTGGCTTTGGATGTTCCGGGTGAAGATCGCAAAATTTTGATGACGCGCCGCCACTTTAAAGAGGCCGCCAATTCTACGCTCATTTATAGTGACAAAGAGGGGCTTGGCGTCGATCTTGTCGATGTGGTCACGGGTCGCCGCAAAATTGTTGAGCGGCCCAATAGAATGGCGGTGAATTACATTGCTGATGAGGCAGGCAATGTTCGGATCATGACCGTTCGCGATACCGCGGCAAGCGGTTATGACGGCAGCGAATTTCGTTATCTCTACCGTAAGAAGGGCAGCGAAAAATGGCTGCCTTTGTCCTCGCTCGATACCTCAGGTGAGCTTTTCCAGGGTTTCTTGCCTGTCGCAGTCGATAGCAAAGAGGACGTTGTCTACGGATTTGAGCGGGTCGACGGCTATACTGCTTTGTATAAAGTTCCGCTCGATGGCAGCGGCACGCGAGAGCTGATCTTGAAACAAGACGGCGTCGATGTTGATGGGCTGGTGCGCATAGGCCGCCAAGACCGGGTTGTCGGTGTGAGCTATGCCACTGAAGCGCGCAATGTCGAATATTTTGACGCAGGGCTGACACGTATTTCGCGCGGGCTGTCCAATGCGCTGCCGGGTAAACCGCTGGTGTCTGTTTTGGACGCGAGCGAGGATGAGAACCGCATCGTGCTTGTCGCGTCGAGCGATACGGACCCTGGCATGGTCTATCTCTATGACAAAACAACAAGAGAGCTGGGCGAGCTCATGCCGCTACGCGATCCCTTGTTTGGGCGCGAAATGGCCGAGATGAAGCCTCTTTCTTATGCCGCATCAGATGGCACCCAAATTCCTGGGTTCCTCACTTTGCCTCCAGGGTCAGACGGCAAGAACCTTCCAGCGATTGTGCTGCCCCATGGCGGGCCGGGCTCACGCGATGTTTGGGGCTTTGACTGGCTTCCGCAATTCTTAGCCGCGCGCGGCTTTGCGGTGTTGCAGCCTAATTTTCGCGGCTCTGCTGGCTATGGCGAGGCTTGGTTCGGGCGCAATGGCTTTAAATCATGGGATTTGGCCGTTGGCGACGTGAACGACGCTGGCCGCTGGCTGGTTAGCCAGGGCATTGCCGATCCAGAGCGTTTGGGCGTGATGGGGTGGTCCTATGGCGGCTATGCCGCTTTGCAATCGCAAGTGATGGACCCCGATTTGTTCAAAGCCGTGGTGGCAATTGCACCTGTCGCAGACCTTGGCCTGTTGGTCGAGGAGAGCCGTAACTACTCCAGTTTTGTGGCGACGCGCCGCATGATCGGCAGCGGCCCGCATCTTGATGCAGGATCGCCTGCGCGCCATGCTGAGAAATTCAAAAGCCCGGTTTTCCTCGTGCACGGGACAATGGATTTGAACGTGAGAGTCGGGCAATCCAAGCTCATGAACAGCCGGTTAGAAGCGGCAGGAAAGCCGGTTGACTATCTGGAGTTTGAAGGATTGGATCACTCGCTTGTTCATTCGCAAGCGCGCGCAATCATGCTCAATCGGATTGGCGGCTTTCTGGAAAGCAATTTGAGCGAATAGGCGCAAAGGTCAACGCTGACCAATCAATCCAGCATATAAAAAAGGCGGCCCGCATGTGGCCGCCTTTTTCGTAAATAGCTTGTTCGAAACTCGAATTAGCGAGAATAAAACTCGACCACGAGGTTGGGTTCCATTGTCACCGGATAAGGCACTTCATCGAGCTTGGGCACGCGAGTGAAGGTCACCTTGTCATTGCCATCTGGCACGACATAATCAGGAATTTCACGCTCTGGCAGGCCTTGGGCTTCGATCACCAATGCCATGTCCTTGGCCTTGGCGCCGAGGCTGATCACATCGTTGAGATCAATCCGGCGGCTAGCGATGTTGCACTTAACACCGTTCACCAAAATGTGACCGTGGCTAACGATCTGGCGCGCTGCGAAAATCGTCGGTGCGAATTTTGCGCGGTATACGATCATGTCGAGGCGGCGCTCAAGCAGGCCAATCAGGTTTTGACCCGCATCACCCTTAAGGCGTGTCGCATCGGTGTAAGTGCGCTTAAACTGCTTCTCGGTTACGTCGCCGTAATAGCCTTTAAGCTTCTGCTTAGCGCGCAATTGCAGACCAAAGTCGCTGACTTTGCTCTTGCGGCGTTGACCGTGTTGGCCTGGGCCATAAGACCGCTTGTTCACTGGGCTGTTTGGACGACCCCAGATGTTTTCGCCCATCCGGCGGTCGAGCTTGTGCTTGGCGCTTTTGCGCTTTGACATGAGATGTCACCTTTCAAATTTGCTTGGGTCACCCATTGATGACCGTTGAACCCGGCATCGCACCACAAGACCAAAATGTCTCATGCGGCTTCCGCTTCACCGGGGTGCGGAGCCAATTGCGAGGCTGCGCTTTAGCAATCTAATCGCCTGCGTCAAGCGTGAGAACGCGAGCAAGGAATGGGCGAGCGCTTGATGGCCTATGCAACTGCGATAACAAGGCTCGACAAGCGGGGCACAAAAGGGCAGTGGGCTTACCGTTATGAGCGATGCAATTGTTCCCCCAAAAGACTGTCAGACCATGGTCGAGGTCCGCCAAGGCGTTGATGCGACCGATCGCGAGCTTATGGCGCTTTTGGAACGCCGTTTTGGTTATATGCGAGCAGCGGCGCGGATCAAATCCGGGCGCGATGATGTGCGCGATGAAGCGCGCAAGGCTGAGGTGATTGCCAATGCCGCCAAAGATGCGCAAGAGCGCGGGCTTCCGGCAGAAAAGCTTGCGCAGATTTGGGATGAGTTGGTCGAAACGTCGATCGCTTATGAGCTGACCGAATGGGACGAAACACGC
>CAZTFZ010000062.1:0-2203 GCA_964613105.1 uncultured Porphyrobacter sp.
TTCAAATACCGAAGCTTGATCCGCAGCCGCAGCCAGCGGCCGCTTGCGGGTTTTCGACGCGGAAGGCTGCGCCGCCCAATGATTCGACAAAATCCACCACGCTGCCTGACACAAGATCAAGGCTGATGGGGTCAACGACAAGCTTAACGCCGCTGGTTTCGCTGACGGTGTCATCACCCTCTGCGCCATCGCTCAGATCGAATTTATATTGGAAGCCAGAGCAGCCACCGCCCTCGACCGAAAGGCGCAATATGGCCGGTTTGGATTGCTTCTCAGCGATCCAAGCAACGCGTTTTGCCGCGGCATCGGTAAGGGTGAGTGTTTCAGACATAATGACGATTTAGGGCTCCAATCCAGCAATCACAAGAGCGCAGCATAAAAGGGGCAGGTTAAGGATTAGGCGTGCTGGATGTAATCGCGCATTGCCGCTGCATCGGTTTCAATCTCGTCCATCCGCGATTTGACCAAATCACCGATTGAGACAAAGCCGCACATCACGCCGCCATCGACGACCGGCAAATGGCGGATCCTGCGCCGCGTCATAAGGCCAAGCGCTTCGTCCACCTTGGCGCTGCGTTCGACGGTTATGGCAGGCGCGGTCATCACCTCGCCCACGCTGCGGTCGAGGCAGGGCGAGCCTTCCTCTGCCATGCGGTAGATCACATCACGCTCTGAAAATATGCCGGCAATCGCGCCAGCTTGCATGACTGGCAAAGCGCCGATTTTGCGGCTCGCGAGCAGGCTGACCACATCCACAACGCGGTCATTCACATCGCAAGTGATGATGTCTGAAGCGGTTTGATTGGCGATCAGTTGCGAAATTTCCATGGCATTACTCCTTGCGATGCATTTGCGCGGCTTTGCTGCCTAATGACGCCGCTGTTTACTGGCTTCATGCTGCGCAGATTTGGCGAGCCCCTTTGCAAATCATGCCATTAATGCTGCAAAATTGCGAATCCAGCATGGGTCATGCGCGCTTGCCCCCCTTTGCACAAAGGCGCATGAGGGAAGGATGGACCCCCAAGACCCATCCTCTAAATCCCAATTCGATTCGTCCCATCTCGATTCGTCCAAGCCCGGCTCGCCCCTGCCCGATTCGCCCCTAGACGATCCTGTAACCGCAGCCTTCGCTTGGCGCCGGTTCAAAAGACTGATGGTTTTTATGACTCTTGTCACTCTGGCGGTGGTGGCCGTGATGATTGTGCTGCTCTACGATTCGACTGGCACAATCTCGATCCATTTCTACATCGCAACTGGCCTTGGCATTGGGTTTATGATGCTCTTGACCTCGGCACTGATGGGGCTGGTGTTTATGTCATCGGGCACTGGCCATGATGAGGCGGTCGATAACAATTTGCCCTCATTTGAGGAATTGCGCGATTACAAGGCCAAGCCGCGCAAGCCGCTCCGCTGGAAGGAATAGGGGCTGGAGAGAGTAAGGCGGCGCTAACGCCCTATTCGGCTGCATTTGTGAGGCGATAGTCCTCTACCGGAACGCCTCCGATCAGATGCTCTTGGATAATCCGCTCCAGCACTTGCGGGCTGCATGAATGGTACCAGACCCGTTCAGGCCAGACGAGCGCAATCGGTCCATTCGCGCAGATTTGCAGGCAATCAGCCTTGGTGCGCTGAATGATGGCTTGCTGAGGCTCGGATGCATCAAACGGCGCTTCGGTTGGCTGGCCGTTTTCTATTGCTTTGGGACCAGTCAGACCAAGCTCTTTCAGCCTCGTCTTGAGATAGGCCCAAGCAGCAGCGCCCTCTTCCCGCGCGCAGCATTTCTGCTTTTCGCTGAGCGCGCACAGGAAGATATGCCGCTCAATATGCTCGCCCCCGATAAAGCCCAATGCATCGCGGGCGCTGCGCATCGCGCCGCTATTGTTAGGCGCAGACTGCGGCAAGTTTAGCTGTCTTTCTTGCCCGCAATGCGGCTGATTTCAGCTTTGACCAATTCCTCGACCATATCGGGGAGATTCTCATCGAGCCATTCGGCCAGCATAGGCCGGAGCAATTGGCGGGTCAGTTCTTCCAAAGATGTCTCGCCAGAGCGAACGATCTGAGGTTCTTTGCTGGGCTGTGCCAGCATCGCTAGCGCTGCAAAATTATCGCGCATGGCAGAGGCTCGCTTTTCGTCTGTTAGGCCAGATGGCGCAGCATCGTCTTGGTCTTCAACCTCGGGCGCAATTGTTTCCAGCTCGATTGG
>CAZTFZ010000062.1:2303-8836 GCA_964613105.1 uncultured Porphyrobacter sp.
GCATCAAGAGCATCCAATTCGAGGACTTCAGCGCTCTCGCTTTCGTCATGCTCTGCAGTGGAATCGTCATTGTGCGCTTGCGCGGCAGTGGCGGCAACGGGTTTCACTGTTGCGGTCTTTGTTGATCGCTCGCGCCGGTCAGAAGCCACTGCATCGCGGTTATCGCGAGCAATCACTTTTTTGATCGAGTCGAGAATTTCCTCAACCGAGGGTTCGCCTGCCTGCTGCATCAAATACCTTTCGCCCAACAATCTGTTTCGCATCCTGTTTCCAAAGACACGAATCACATCGCCTTTAACCGTCTTGACGTCAATAACGCGAAATTACCGATATGCAGCCTAAAAATATCGAAAGCTTTTGGTCGGGCGAGGCTTTTTTCAAGCCGCGATTGGGCAAACGCCCAGCGGTTAGGCGCCTACTGCGCCCTAAGGCTCTATGCTTGCGTCAGACGCTGGGATTTGCGCGGTCGATGTGCTTTGCGCGGCAGGCTCTGCATCGCGGTCAAAATCGTTGAACTTGCCTTCGACCCGCTCAAAATTGACCGCTGGATCGTAAAGCAGCCCCTCGTCAAATAGGCCGAGATCGCGCGCTTCTGCGCGGCCCATTGCCGCCAATAGGGCAAAGCCAGCGACGTAGGAATTGCGCCGCGCCGTCACCAATTGCACGCGGGCAGAGAGCAGTTCTTGCTCGGCATTCAAAACATCGAGGATAGAGCGATTGCCGATCGAGTTTTCTGCTCGCACGCCTTCTAGGCTAAGCTCGGCTGCATCAACGGCGGCCTGAGCGCTGTCGATAATGGCGTTTGATGCTTGATAGCTCGACCATGCTGCACGTGTCTGAGCGATGACATTGCGTTCTGCCCCAATCGCTTGTTCAAGCGCAGCGCTTTCCTGAGCATAGGCTTGGCGTTGGCGCGCCGCTGGCAGTCCGCCCTGAAAGATCGGAATCGTAACCTGCACACCGGCATTGGCGGTTGTTTCGTTTTGAACGAAATTGTTTGAAACCGGCCCGCCCAATGTGTTGAAGAAATTGGTGTAGCTGCCATTGGCAAAAAGCCCCACCGTTGGCATCCTGCCTGCACCTGCTACCTCGCTGTCAAAGCCAGCCGCTTCGGCCCGTTCGCGTGTAGCGATGAGATCGGGATTGTACTCCAATGCATAGAGCACAGCCTCTTCCACATCATCGGGAAGGCCCGGCAAGGGCGGCGGCGGTTCGAGGCTTTCAGGAGCGCTGCCAACCAATTGCACATAGGTTTCGCGAGCCAGAATGAGATTGGCCTCTGCCCCGCGCAGATCGCTTTGTGCAACGGCCAGCCGCGAGCGCGATTGCGCAACATCGGTGCGGGTCAAATCGCCAATTTCAAAGCGGTCGCTGGTCGCCTCAAGATTGACCATCAGCACATCGACTTGATTTTTGGACAGGCCGACAATCGCCGAATTGCGCAGGACATCCATATAGGCGCCAACGACCATCGTGAAAACCGTGCTTTCTGTGCCGCGCAGATCGGCTTGGCCTGCGGCAACGCGCTCTTCTGCGGCGAGAATTGCGTTGCGGATCGCTCCGCCAGAATAGACCGGCAGGGTCACAGTTGGATTGACTTGCAAGGTGCGGCGCGGCGCGGTGAAGCTGTTGGGCGAAACGCGCAAAAATTCGATATAATTGACCGTGGCAGAGGCATTGGGACGGCCCGGCGCTTTGGCAATCGTCACGCCTTCATCAACCGCTCTTTGCCCAGCGCGCGCGGCCAGCAAGGTCGGATTGTTGACATAGGCTTCGCTGAGCGCCTCTTGCAAAGTGTCTGCATGGGCTGGCGTGGCCGAAGCCAAAGCCAAACCTAGGGCCAAAACAGCTGCGCTGCTCGCTAAGGTTGCAGAAAATTGCAGGCGCTTAGGGTTCATCAAAAGCTCCAGCCTGGCGCTTTGTCAAAGGCCGCAAGATGAGGAACGCCAATCTCGGCGAGAGCCACCAAGGAAACCTTGCCGCCAATGGCCCGGCCCGCTGCAAGGCGAGTGACAGCGCCGCTTACGAGGCCTGTAACGACGCGGCCATTTTCACCGAGGCGCTTGGTCAATTTCTCGGGAAGTTCTTGCGCCGCTCCATCAACCAAAAGCAGGCTAACCCCTTTGGATTTGGCTTTGCCCGCCGCGCCATCTGATGCGCTGATCACTTCGAGGCTAGCGACCAAGGGCCGGATGAGTTCCGCCAAATAGCCGCTTCCGCCATCGACAATCAGAACCGTGTCGTCTTCCTGCGGGCGAGCTTCGGCTAGCATCATGCCGTGAAACAAAGGCGAGGCAAGAAAGCTGCCCTCGCCCAGACGGATTGCGCGATCAACATAGGCCGTGCCGCGAGCATCCTTGGGGACGAAATCCTCGCGCGCAACTGCGCTCATCCGGTCAAGCACAAATGGCTCATTAACGCCGCTGGTGCGCAATTGGCTGTCGATCATCGCGCGGCGTGCTGCGGTAAAATCGTGAGCAGATGTTGAGGTAGGGGCCATAAAGTCGGGTCGCTTTTGAAAATATATGCTTTTAGAACGGGCGGTCTGTATTACACAAGTAACACGGCTATTCAATCCTTATGCTTTAAGCGCAAGTGCGAGTGCAGCCAAGCGCTTTGACCCGTGAACCTTTTCAGGGCATGGGTTTGTGATAATTCTGCAAACAGAAGGTTGGCGACGATGAGCGGTTTGGTAATGATAGAAGAAGGCGATCTGATTGAGAGTGTCGCCGATGCTTTGCAATATATCTCTTATTATCATCCTATGGATTACATCCGTGCTTTGGGCGATGCCTATGAGGCGGAACAAGGCCCTGCGGCGAAAGACGCGATTGCGCAGATTCTCACCAATTCGCGCATGTGCGCAGAAGGCCATAGGCCAATTTGTCAGGACACAGGCATCGTCAATGTCTTTGTTAAATGGGGTCAAAACTGCCATTTGAACTCGTCCAAAAGCCTGCAAGAAGTGGTCGATGAAGGGGTGCGGCGGGCTTATAACCATGCCGAAAACAAATTGCGCGCCTCTATCCTTGCCGACCCTGCTTTTACCCGGCGCAACACGCGCGACAATACGCCATCTGTGCTATCGGTTGAGATGGTGCCGGGCGACACCGTTTCGATAGATGTCGCGGCCAAAGGCGGCGGCAGCGAAAACAAGTCCAAGTTCAAAATGATGAACCCGTCCGACAATATCGTCGAATGGGTGGTCGCTCAAATCCCCAGCATGGGCGCTGGTTGGTGCCCGCCTGGAATGCTCGGCATAGGCATTGGCGGCACAGCCGAGCATTGCATGAAGCTTGCCAAACAAAGCCTGATGGACCCGATTGACATGGGCCAGTTGAAACAGCGCGGTGCCGAGAGCGATATTGAGCAATTGCGGATCGATATCTTTGATGCGGTCAACGCTATGGGTGTCGGCGCGCAGGGCCTTGGCGGGCTTTCGACCGTGCTCGATGTGAAGATTTACGATGCGCCTTGCCATGCGGCTGGCAAGCCGGTTGCGATGATCCCCAATTGCGCTGCGACCCGCCATGCGCATTTCACGCTCGATGGCTCTGGCCCTACTTACTTGGAGAAGCCTGACCTCGACCAATGGCCCAAGGTGAATTGGCAGCCCGATGATAGCGCGAAACGCGTTAATCTTGACACTCTGACCCCAGAAGAAGTCGCAAGCTGGGAGCATGGGGACCGGCTGCTATTGTCGGGCAAAATGCTCACCGGACGCGATGCTGCTCATAAGCGCATCTCTGATATGCTGGCCAAGGGCGAGGAATTGCCGGTCAGCTTTAAGGGCCGCGCGATTTATTACGTCGGTCCGGTTGATCCAGTGATGGGCGAAGTGGTTGGTCCAGCTGGCCCAACAACAGCGACGCGGATGGACAAATTCACCGAAACGATGCTCGATCTGGGTCTGCTCGCCATGATTGGCAAGGCGGAACGCGGCCATGATGCGGTCGAAGTCATCAGCCGTTTCAAAGTGGCCTATCTGATGGCGACAGGCGGAGCCGCTTATCTGGTCAGCCGCGCCATTAAGGAAAGCAAGGTCGTTGCTTTTGAAGAGCTCGGGATGGAAGCCATTTACGAGTTTACGGTTGAGAATATGCCAGTGACCGTCGCGGTCGATGCAGAGGGCAACAATGTCCACACGCTCGCGCCTGCACGGTGGAGCGCTAAAATCAAGGATGAGGGCCTTTTGACGGCTGGTTGATCAAAAGGGGAGTGTTCAGGGCTGTGCCCAGTGCTTGGGCATTAACCCTATCGCTCGACCAACACGCGACCCGCTTCGATGGTGGGACTGGCTTTTTGGCCGCCAATGAGCCACGTTTGAGCCTTAACTTATGGCTAAACACACCCACCCTTCTTTTGAGGCCGGACCTCAGGCTTCAGACCATGCCTTTGCCGCTGAGCAAGCTCGACTTGGCGAGACAGAGGTGGACGAGCCAATCCGCCTCTCCTTCAAACATGTGGCTTGGTCGATCATTGGCTTGTGGCTGTGCTATTTTCTGCTGATTTCCTTGCGCGGCAGCCTTGTTGGTCTGGATTTGCAGGGTGAAATGCTCTGGCGGCGAGCGCTGGTGGGGCTGGCCGGGGTCATCATCACCTTTGGTCTTTGGCAAATTATCCGCCTTTTTGACGAACGCAGTATGACCACGAAAATCGTGGTGGTGCTCATCGCATCACTGCCTGCGGCGCTTTTAATTGCGCAGGTCAATCACACTTTGTTTGCGCCTTTGGGAGAGAAGATCGCCAAGCAAATGAGCGAGAAACAAGGCGCCAGCATTTACCGCGATGAGGCAGGCAATCTGCTGATTGATGTGCCGATTACTCGTTCGATTGATCCAGAGGCGATTGATCCAGAAGCGATTGAGCCAGAAGCGCCCGAAACCGCAGCGCCTCAAACTTCAGACACTTCGGCCAGCGCGACAATCCTTTTGGCGCCAGCGCCAACGCGGGTCGATCAATGGCGGCAGGTCACTGATATTGCGACGGGGCGCTATTTCTTGCTGCTCGCATGGTCCGCACTCTATTTGGCGATGCTAGCAGGCGCCAAAGCGCGCGAGGCAGAGCGGCGCGGAGAGCGCTTTCGGTCTGCTGCTAAGGCCGCCGAATTGCGGTCTTTGCGCTATCAAGTGAACCCGCATTTTCTGTTCAACGCGCTAAACTCCTTGTCGGCGCTGGTGATGACCGGCAAGGGCGAGCGGGCTGAAACTATGATCCAGACCATGTCGGGCTTTTACCGCCACAGCCTTGCAGAGGATCCGACAGGCGATGTCAGCCTTGAAGACGAGATTGACCTGCAAGAGCATTATTTGCAGATCGAACAGGTCCGCTTCCCCGAACGCTTGCGCGTCGATGTCAGCCTACCACCCGAATTGGCAGCCTATCAAGTGCCCGGAATGATCTTGCAGCCGCTGATCGAGAACTCTGTCAAATATGGCGTTTCCACCAGCACCGATCCTGTGACCATCACCATCGCCGCGCGCGAGGAATATGGCCGTCTGGTGCTGAGCGTCTCGGACGATGGACCGGGCGTTGCTATTGGCCAGAATGCAGCAGCGGCTGATGGCGAGGAAACACGCCGCGCAACCGGCTTTGGCATCGGCCTTGCCAATGTGCGCGACCGTTTGATCGCTCGCTTTGGGAAAGAAGCGAGCATTGCTTCTGGCCCAACACTAGATGGCTATGAAACCGAATTGCGCATTCCCATGATCAAACACGGCTGAAGGGCAAAGCATGGCCGAAACACAAGACAACCGCCTCAAAACGCTGATCGTTGATGACGAACCACTCGCGGTAGAGCGGATGCAAGTGATCTGCGCTAGGATTGACGATCTCTCGGTTGTGGGCACGGCCAGCGATGGTGCTGCGGCCTTGCGGCTGGTTGAGGCCTTGTCGCCCGATCTCATCCTGCTCGATATGACCATGCCCGAAACAGACGGATTGTCGGTCGCCAAAGTGCTGGCCAAAAAGGACAATGCGCCTGCCGTTATCTTTGTGACAGCGCATGACAATTATGCGGTCGCCGCCTTTGATTTGGACGCGGTCGATTATGTCCTAAAGCCGGTTAAGCCAGAGCGTTTGGAGCGTGCCATCAGGCGCGCTTTGGCGAGGCGCGATGAGGGCGGTGCTGCGACCAGCGAATGGCTGGAGGAATTGTGGATCCCGCATCGCTCAGAGCTCATCCGGATTGCTGCTTCGCAAATCGGGCGGATCGATGCAGAGCGTGATTATGTTCGCATCCATGTCGAAGATCGTTCTTATTTGCTGCTCCAGACAATCGCTGGCTTGGAAAAGCGGCTCGATCCAGATCAATTCATTCGCATTCACCGCTCAACCATATTGCGCAAAGACCGGATTACGGGCCTGCGCCACGATGGCCTTGGCGTGTGGTCGGCAGAGATGGATGATGGCGAGGCCTTGAGAATTGGCCGGACCTATCTGCCCAAGGTCAAGGCCATGGCGGGCCGGTAACGCTCGCTTTTTTGAAAAGCGCTGTATCGGGCCAACCTGCATACAAGCATGCCCCGGTCGGG
>CAZTFZ010000063.1:0-6050 GCA_964613105.1 uncultured Porphyrobacter sp.
TTGACGGTGCATTCATCCGGCGCGAACAGGCAAGAGGCTGATGAACTTGCGCCTGCTTTGGGCCGCGATCTCTCGCCCGTTTTGCGTCAGCCTATCAACCGCATCATCGCCAATGCAGAGACGATCCGAACCAAATTGGCTGGGCCTTTGACCGAGGAATATAGCGGTTACGCAGCAGATATTGCGACCGCTGGTCAGCATTTGCTCGCATTGCTCGATGATCTGTCTGATTTGGAAGTGGTGGAATCGGATGATTTTGTTACGGCACCTGACCGCATTGACTTGGCTGATGTCGCTCGACAAGCTTGCGGTATCTTGGGCGTCCGTGCGCGTGAAAAGGGCATTGAGTTAGTTGCTCCCTCAAAAGGCGAAACACAGCTATCCATCGCTGAATTCCGCAGAGTTCTGCAGATTCTCATCAACCTCATCAACAATGCCATCCGATATGCGCCCCAGGGTAGCCAAATCTGGGTGCGCCTTGATCGGATTGGCGAGCGAGCGCTGATGACAGTGGCTGATCAGGGCTATGGCTTGGACGATGAACAGCAAGCCAAAGTGTTCGAGAAGTTTGAGCGGCTTGGACGCAGCGGGGACGGTGGCTCTGGTCTGGGTCTTTATATCTCGCGCAGAATTGCGCGTGCAATGGATGGCGATTTGACCGTCGAAAGCGCTAAGGGGCAGGGGGCTCGTTTTACTCTGTCTGTGCCTGCTGCTGATGATTTGCGGAGTAAACCACGAGACAATAAATCACTGGACGATGAAGCGGCGCAGTGAGGTCCTTCTCGCTTAATGAGACAAACAAAAAGGGCCGCCGAAGCGACCCTTAAAGTTGATTGTTCACAAATCAGATTAAGCGATTAACGCTTATCAATCGATACATAGTCACGCTCTGTCGGGCCAGTGTAAAGCTGGCGCGGACGGCCGATAACCTGGCCTGGATCAGAGATCATTTCATTCCACTGCGCAACCCAGCCAACCGTGCGAGCAAGCGCAAACAATGCGGTGAACATTGTCGTCGGGAAGCCGATAGCTGACAGGATAATGCCGGAATAGAAATCAACGTTGGGGAACAGCTTCTTCTCTTTGAAATAGTCATCATTCAAAGCCAGCTCTTCCAGCTGCATCGCGGTTTCGAACACTGGGTTGTCGACCTTCAAAGCCTCAAATACCTCGCGCACGGTTTTCTGCATAACCGTCGCACGCGGATCGTAATTCTTATAAACCCGGTGGCCAAAGCCCATCAGACGGAACGGATCGTTCTTATCTTTCGCGCGCTCGATATAATGCGGAATGCGGTCTGGCGTGCCGATTTCATGCAGCATATTGAGCGCAGCCTCATTCGCTCCGCCATGGGCAGGGCCCCACAGGCAAGCAATACCCGCCGCCATACAGGCAAATGGGTTTGCGCCCGAAGAACCAGCAAGACGAACGGTTGAAGTCGACGCGTTCTGCTCGTGATCGGCATGGAGGATAAAAATTCGGTCCATTGCCTTCTCAACCGCAGGGTGCAGGTCATAAGGCTCTGCCGGCACGCCAAATGTCATACGCATGAAATTGGCAGTGTAGCTCAATGTGTTATCGGGCTGCATAAACGGCTGACCAATGGAGTATTTATAGGCCATCGCTGCGATTGTTGGCATCTTCGCGATCAAGCGGTGCGAGCTGATATTGCGGTGCTCTGGGTCAGAGATATCAGTGCTGTCATGGTAGAACGCAGACAAAGCGCCAACCACACCGCACATGATCGCCATTGGGTGAGCATCGCGGCGGAAGCCATTGTAAAACTGGTTGAATTGATCGTGCAGCATCGTGTGCCGTGTGATCGTGTGGTTGAAAGTGTCGAGCTCAGCTGCGCTGGGCAATTCACCATTGAGCAGCAGATAAGAGACTTCCATAAAGGAAGAATGCTCTGCCAATTGGCCAATGGGATAGCCGCGGTGCAGCAAAATGCCTTCATTGCCATCGATATAAGTCAGCGCGCTTTCGCAAGACGCGGTTGATTTATAGCCAGGATCGAAAGTGAAGGCTCCGGTTTGCCCATAGAGCTTGCGAATGTCGACGACATCGGGGCCTGTGGTGCCCTTAAGCACTGGGTATTCTAGGGCGTTCCCACCCAGTTCAAGCTTTGCCTGTTCATCGGCCATAGCCGTCTCCTTATCTATCCTAGTCTGTGCCCGTCGAAAGCGCCTGCGCATCAATACGCGCGAGCGATTTTTCTTTCCCCAAAAGCACCAATACGTCGAAAATACCCGGGGAATTGGTGGTCCCCGTTAAAGCTGAGCGCATAGGTTGCGCTAGCTTGCCAAAACCCAAATCATGGCGTTCAGCAAGCGCTTTCGTAGTGGCTTCAAGCGTCTCAATTGTCCAGTCATTTTCGCCTATCAAGGCCTCTGAAACGAGCGTCAATCGCCCGCGCGCTTCATCATCCAGCACTTTTGCGGCCTTTTCGGTCATCTCAAGCGGCTCTTTTGCGGTTAAGAAGCCAGCGCCCTCCGCCAGCTCCTGAACCGTCTTTGCCCGTGTTTTGAGTGCAGGCATGGCCCTTGCCAAAAGCGCTTCGTCGATGGCCCCATCCAAATGCGGTGCGGCAAGCTGTGCCAAGCGCTTGTCATCGGCTGCGCGAATGTAACCTGCGTTCAAATTGTGCAGCTTTTTCATATCAAAGCGCGAGGGGCCTTTGCCAACGCCTTTCAAATCAAACAGCTCAATCGCCTGCTCGCGCGTGAATTCCTCCTCGTCGCCATGTGCCCAGCCAAGTCGCAACAGGTAGTTAAACAGCGCCTCAGGCAAAATGCCTTCCTCATCACGGTACGCTTCCACTCCGACAGCGCCATGGCGTTTGGAGAGCTTTGCGCCATCTGCCCCGTGGATCAGCGGGATATGAGCATAGATCGGGTCTGGCCAACCGCCCTCGATTGCGTCCATCGCTCGCAAAATCGGCAATTGGCGAAAGGCATTGTTGAGATGGTCATCGCCGCGAATGATATGCGTGCAGCCCATGTCGTGATCGTCAACGACAACGGCCAACATATAGGTTGGCGTGCCATCAGCGCGCAGCAGCACATAGTCGTCAATCTCTTCATTGCGCGTTTTGACGCTGCCCTGAACAGCGTCTTCAATCACCGTTTCGCCTGTTTCTGGCGTTTTCAGGCGGACCACAAAGGGCGCATCTGGCGCAGCTTCGCTAGGGTCGCGATCACGCCAGCGGCCATCATAGCTTTGTGGCAGTTTTTGCGCGCGTTGCTGGGCGCGCATCGCCTCCAGTTCCTCTGGCGTAGCAAAGCATTTGTAGGCATAGCCTGCCTCCAGCAATTGCATGGCAATGTCGCGGTGGCGGTCTGCTCTTGCGGATTGAAAGACCGGTTCTTCATCATAGTCCAGACCCAGCCAATCGAGCCCTTCGATGATCTTGTCGATTGCTTCTTGAGAGGAACGTTTGGTGTCCGTATCCTCGATCCGAAGGACCGCCTTGCCGCCATGATGGCGCGCAAAAAGCCAGTTGAACAATGCTGTTCTAGCGCCGCCAATATGCAGAAATCCCGTGGGCGAAGGAGCAAATCGAGTGACGACCTTTTGCTGAGACAAATTGCCTGAACGCTCGCTATTGCTTGCCATTGTCGCTCGCTTCCTCTCAATTGGCAGGTATGGCGAGGTCACTCCCCCCTCAAGTCCCGCTGGCGGATGAAAAATTTTCCACCAATGTTGCAGCGCAGCACCCTTGGCTGAAGCCGCTTCGCATGTCCAGCATTGCAGATGCAGCAGAGAATTTTCTTGGGACAGCGGGCTTTGATCGCGGGCCTTGGCTGACGGTAGCCTTTGCGAGCGGAATTGGCCTGTGGTTCTATTTCGCTGAAAGCTGGCAATGGGTCGCGAGCATCGCTGCATGCTTGATCATCGCTTTGAGCGGTGTTGCTGCTTGGAAAACAAGAGAAGACAGGGCGGCATTGCTACTCGGCGTGGTGGCCATCAGCCTTGCTTTGGCGGCGGGCACGTCGACCATCTGGGCGCGCTCTGCCATGGTCGGGACGCAGGCGATTGACTATCCGAGGGTCGAGCGCCTCGATGCGCGCATTTTGAAACGCCAAGAACAACCCGCTGACGACCGTGTTCGCCTGACCGTCGCAGCCCGCGATCCGCGCGAAGGCCGCGCCATAAAGGTGCGCGTCAATGTTCCTTTGGCCAAGGATATGGCGGGGCTGGAAGAGGGCGCTCGCATCCGATTGCGGGCAAGGCTTTTGCCGCCTGCATCCCCCATTTTGCCGGGCGCTTATGATTTCGCACGGCGCGCATGGTTTGATGGCTTGGCGGCAACGGGCAGCCTGATCGGCGATATAGAGCTGGTTGAACCTGCCCAGAACGACAGCCTGATTGCCGAGGCACAGCGCTCTATCTCTGCCCATGTGCGCGGCCAATTGGGCGGGGGCGCAGGGACCATTGCGGCCGCTTTTGCGAGCGGAGATAGGGGCGCGATTTCAGAAAGCGATGAGGTGGCCATGCGCGATGCCGGCCTCACCCATTTGCTTGCGATCAGCGGATTGCATGTGAGCGCTGTCATTGCCGCTGCCTATCTTGTGGCGATCAAATTGCTGGCTTTGTGGCCATGGTTGGCCTTGCGATGGCGCTTGCCATTGGCTGCCGCTGCTATCGCTGCGCTCGCTGGGATCGGCTATACTTTGCTGACGGGCGCACAAGTGCCAACAGTGCGCAGCTGCGTTGGCGCAGTCTTGGTGCTGATCGCGCTGGCGCTTGGCCGCGATGCTTTGTCGATGCGGATGGTCGCGGTGGCAGCAATGGTGGTGCTGCTCATTTGGCCAGAGTCGCTTGTAGGCCCAAGCTTTCAAATGAGTTTTAGCGCGGTGATCGCAATCATTGCCTTGCACAGCTCCAAAATCGTGCGCGATTTCATGGCTCCGCGCGAAGAGGGTTTCGCGCCGTGGTTTGGGCGGCGCATGCTCATGCTGTTTTTGACAGGGCTAGTGATCGAAATAGCGTTGATGCCAATTGTCCTATTCCATTTTCACAGAGCAGGTCTTTACGGAGCCTTTGCCAATGTCTTTGCGATCCCCTTGGTGACCTTTATCTCAATGCCGCTGATTGCCATTGCGCTAGCGTTTGATTTGGTCGGATTGGGCGCGCCATTTTGGTGGCTGGTAGGCCAATCGCTCGATCTTCTGCTGGGGCTTGCGCATCTTACCAGCGCTCAACCCGGAGCGGTAAAGTTGATGCCTGAAATGGCGCTTGGCACTGTCTTATTGTTCATTAGCGGCGCATTGTGGCTGGCCTTATGGCAAGGCCGCGCGCGAATGTTGGGCTTTCTGCCCGCCTGCCTAGGCGTGCTCATTGTGTTCACAACCGCAAGCCCGGATGTGCTCATAACCCGCGATGGACGTCATGTTGCTGTGACCGGAGAGGGCGAGGGGTTGCTTGTCTTGCGCGATAGCAAAAGCTCTTATGCGAGGGACAATCTGCTCGAATTGGCTGGCGCAGATGGGGAAGTCATCCCGCTTGATGGCTGGGACGGCGCGCAATGCAGCAAAGATTTTTGCCTGTTGAACCTAGAGCGCGGCGGGCGGCAATGGTCGCTTTTGATGGCGCGCAGCAATGATTTGATCGGTGAGCGCGAATTGGCGGCGGCTTGCGACCGCGCTGATATCGTCATCGCTGACCGCTTTTTGCCGCGCTCTTGCAAGCCGCAATGGTTGCTGGCGGATCGCAGCTTTCTGTCGCGAGAAGGGGGCGTGGCACTCTATCTTGATGAGGCAAGCCCGCGAACCCGCACTGTGGGTCACAACCAAGGCAGCCATGGCTGGTGGCGCGGCGATGAAGAGCGCCGACGGCGTTAAAGTGCTGCGGCGATGAAGGCGGAAGGCGCTAAGAGGGGCGCGCTGAAGGCGGGGGACTAAGAGGTGGCTGAGAGACGCGCGCGCTAAGAGGGGGCTGCAAGAAGATGGCCCGACTGGAGCTTGCGAGGGCTAAAGACCCGCGCCAGCGAACAAAGGGGACGTAAACGTACCCGCCCCAAAAGAGCACCCCAAGGGCGCACCCAAAAG
>CAZTFZ010000063.1:6150-8746 GCA_964613105.1 uncultured Porphyrobacter sp.
CCCAAAAGAGCACCCCAAGGGCGCACCCAAAAGCGCCCCCTCTCAGCAACCAGCCCTAATGATAGCGCCGCAAAAGCCCTGCCAATTTGCCTTGCACTTGCACTTGCCCAGCCTGATAGACCTGTGGCTCATACATGGCATTGGCAGGATCAAGCCGGACATGGCCATCCTCTCGCCGCAGATATTTGAGCGTTGCCTCTTCATTCTCGACCAAAGCGACGACAATCTCGCCATCGCGGGCGCTATCAGTGCGCCGGATAAGCGCATAGTCGCCGTCGAAAATACCGGCCTCCACCATCGAATCGCCTGAGACTTCGAGCGCGTAATGCTCTCCCGGGCCAAGCAAAGCGGCGGGCACAGGAAGGCTCGACTGACCTTCAATCGCCTCTATCGGAGCGCCAGCTGCAATGCGGCCATGCAAAGGAATATCGAGCACATCATTTGCTGGCTCTGGAACAGCGGATTTTGGTGCTTGCGGTGCGATCACAGCATCATTTGCTGCACGCGGCGCGATAACCGGAGCAGATGCGTCCTCAGCAGGCTTGGCCAAAACGGCGCTTTCCGGAGTCTTCACAATTTCCAATGCGCGCGCACGATTGGGAAGGCGGCGAATAAATCCGCGTTCTTCCAAAGCCGAGATCAAACGATGGACGCCAGATTTGCTCTTCAAATCGAGCGCCTCTTTCATCTCTTCAAATGAGGGGGAAATTCCGGTTTTCTCAAGCCGTGCTTGAATGAAACGAAACAGTTCATGTTGTTTTGCCGTGAGCATATATGGCCACTCCAAACGTCCAAAGGACTACCCTGTTCGCGCGCAGGCCCCAAATTGCGGAACATGCGAACGAATGCGGAACAACTAGGCAACGTTTGAGGTTGAGTCAAGCCGCAGAGGGCATTATAAGAGATAACACGGAACAGACGTTCCCCTTTTCACCTCATCCGCGTCGATCGGGCGGTCGATCAAAAGATCGGCCTTGGCAAGGCTCATCAAAGCGCTGCTGTCTGTTTCATTGAGCGGCTGAGCCTGCCCATTAACGAGCCTAGCCCGCAAAAACTCTTGCCGCGCTTTTCCAGGGCCAATGTCGGTCGCTGCTGGCAGAGGCACAGCTTGGGGCAGGGGCGTAGACGCGCCTTGCATCGCTCTAAGCGCAGGCAATGCGAATAGGAATGCTGTCACAAAGCTGGAGACAGGATTGCCCGGCAGGCCGAGCACCAATTGCCCCGCTGGATTTGCCCCATTAAGTTCAGCCACCAACAAAGGCTTTCCGGGCCTAATCGCGACTTTCCAAAAGCCAAGTTTTGCGCCCAATTTTTCGAGCGCTGGCTTAACCAAATCATGCTCACCCACCGACGCCCCGCCGCTGGTTATGATGAGATCAGCATCGCGCGCTTGTGCAAAAGCTTGCTCTAACGCCTCCATGCTGTCGCCCACAGGCCCAATGCTTTGCACCTCAGCGCCAACCTTGCGAGCCATTGCTGCCAGCATAGCGCCATTAGAGGCGGGCAAGCGATCATCGGGGCAATTGGCGGGGTCAGCGACCAGCTCGTCCCCGCATTCCAAAATGGCAACTTTTGGGGTTTTGTGGACTTGCAATTGCGCATGGCCAGCAGAACGAGATAGCGCGATTTGTGCAGCATCAATGCGTGTGCCTGCGGGCAAAACCGTGTCGCCTTGCGCAAAATCAAAGCCAGCGCGGCGGATATGCTTGCCTTCTATTACTGGCTCATTGGCGATGAGCTGAGACCCGTCAACACGCGCATTTTCAACGATCAGAATGCTTGATGCGCCTTGCGGGACATGCGCTCCGGTGGATATTTTAACCGCTTTCCCCGCCTCAAGGACGCCGCCGAAGGCTGTGCCCGCGCGGGCCTCTCCGACCAGATGCCAAGGGCCATTGCCGGCAGATAATGCGAAGCCATCCATAGCGGACAAATCATGCGAAGGCTGGGTGCGACAGGCCACAAGTTCGGTGGCCAAAATGCGGCCCTGGCATTCCTCAACCGCGCGCAGTTCTGAGCCAAGTGGCTCTATCAGCCCAAGCAATTGCGCCCAAGCATCTGCGAGAGGAATAGGGGCCGCCATCAGCGCTTCACCGGCTAGCGGCCATCGGGCGAGTGCCATTCGCCCGATTTGCCGCCGCTTTTGGAAAGCAAGCGAGTGCCGCCAATCACCATCGCTTTGTCGATGGCTTTGCCCATATCATAGATCGTCAAAAGAGCGATAGAGACAGCGGTCATCGCCTCCATCTCAATTCCCGTCTTGCCGACCAGTGAGGCCGTGGCGGTGACGCGGATCGCATTGTCTTCAACTGCGAACTCAACGCTCACCGCATCAAGGCCAAGCGGGTGGCAAAGTGGGATAAGCTCGCCCGTCTTCTTGGCCGCCATAATGCCTGCAATGCGCGCTGCGGCAAAAGCATCGCCCTTGGGCGCTTCGCCTTGGGTTAGCGCTTCCAATGCCTCTGCCGACATAGCGATAGTGCCGGTTGCAATCGCTTTTCGGGCCGTTGCAGCCTTGCCGCCAACATCGACCATATGGGCCGCGCCTTTATCATCGAGATGGGTCAGCCTAGCCATGCAAAAGCGCCTTCGTTGC
>CAZTFZ010000064.1:0-4713 GCA_964613105.1 uncultured Porphyrobacter sp.
GCAGCAAGGATCACTGCCACCGAAAAATGGCGCAGATACTTGCCTTTCCCCAACAATGTGCCTTGCGTCGCCATCGCGAGCGTAATCCCTAAAAAAATACCAGCTTTCGGCTTGTCACAAGGGCAATAAGTTTTGGTTAATTTGGCGTTGACAATTGGATTTTGGGATCACGCAACATGCTGCAATTTCAAGACTTCAGCCTGAGCGTTCATCTTGCTGACAGCTTAAACAGCGTCAAAAATTCATGGGCTTTGCAGCGGCCCTTTTGGTCGCATCCTCGCCCGTCAACCATAGCGAAGAAAGCTTTGCCGCATTGCCATCTGCAGAATGATGCAGTCCGTCCAAACTCGGTCTATCTTGTTGAAATACCGTTGGTATTTTCCACAATCCCTTCATCAATGGCGCCGCGTGCGGCCACGCTGGACCAATCAAAGTCCCCGACAACCCGCCACACCTCTTCGCCATTGGCATCGTATAAAACAGTGGTCGGCAATTGACTGCTGATCGTCTGGGTAAGGGTCGCCTTAGGGTCCAACCAAGCCTCCAAATGCTCAAAATTTTGCTCGGCAAAAAAAGGTTCAACTCGCGCAGCACCTTGAATATCTTGGCTAATTGTGAGCACTTTAAGCGCATCGCCATAATCGCCCGCGACATCATCGAGCAGCGGCATTTCCTTAATGCAAGGGGCGCACCACGTAGCCCATAGATTAAGCAGAACCGGCTGCCCTTGAAGAGCGCCCATATCCAGCATTTGCCCCGCCGCATCCTTGAACACAAAGTCAGGCAAAGGAGCGCCCGCAAGACTTCGGTCCACTACGCCTGTAAGCGCATTTTCAGCCTTGGAAGGCGAGCTTTCTTGCGAGTTGTCCGGCGCTGCCCTATCGCATCCTGAAAGGCCGCCCGGTGCAAGGCATAGGAGGGCGCCCAAGAATACAGGGAAACGCGGCGTGAGCGATAATGGCCCAACGGATGTTGGCGATGACAAAGACACTTCAGATTCCAACCAGATGTGGGGCGGAAGATTCGCTGAAGGTCCTAGCGCGATCATGCGCGAAATCAACGCCTCGATCCCTTTTGACAAGCAGCTTTGGCGTCAAGACATTGCCGGCAGCCTTGCTCATGTAAGCATGTTGGCGGACCGCGGCATTGTGAGCCATGACGATGCTGCCACCATCACGCAGGGCCTCGACAAGATCGCGGCCGAGTATGCACGCGATGGTGTGCCCGAGGACTGGGACCTAGAAGACATCCACATGACAGTGGAGGCGCGGCTCGCTGAACTGATCGGCCCCGTGGCTGGTCGTTTGCACACAGCGCGCAGCCGCAACGATCAAGTCGCCACGGATTTTAAGCTGTGGGTGCGCGAGGCGATCGACCGCATCGACGAGGGGCTGGCGGCACTGCAACGCGCTCTAGTCAATCGGGCAGACGAATTTTCAGGCAAGATCATGCCGGGCTTTACCCATTTGCAAACCGCTCAGCCGGTTACCTTGGGGCATCATTTAATGGCCTATTACGAGATGGCCGCAAGAGACCGCAGCCGTTTTGATGATGCGCGAGCCCGCCTCAATCAATGCCCCTTGGGCAGCGCTGCTCTTGCAGGCACGGGCTTTCCTATCGACCGCGAAGCGACCGCTCAGTCGCTGGGATTTCGCAAGCCAACCCGCAACAGCCTCGACGCAGTGTCCGACCGTGATTTTGCGCTCGATTATCTGACGGCCGCAAGCCAATGCGCTCTGCACCTCTCGCGCCTTGCAGAAGAGCTGATCATTTGGGCAAGTCAGCCCTATAGCTTCATCCGTATGCCCGATGCTCTTTCAACCGGCAGCTCCATCATGCCGCAAAAGAAGAACCCAGACGCAGCCGAGCTTGTGCGCGGCCATGCCGGGCGGATCATCGGCTGCTCTACCGCGCTCATGGTATCGATGAAGGGGCTACCGCTCGCTTATTCCAAAGATATGCAGAACGATAAGCCGCCTGTATTCGAGGCTGCTGGGTTGCTCGAATTGTGCCTCGCGGCGATGACCGGCATGATTGCTGACAGCCAATTCGATACAGCCCGTATGCGCGCTGCCGCAGAAGCGGGCTATGCAACCGCCACAGACCTCGCTGATTGGCTGGTGCGCGAGGCTGGCATTCCGTTCCGCGAAGCCCACCACATCACGGGGGCAGTCGTCAAACTAGCAGAAGAACGCCGCGTCCCACTGGACGGACTGGCGCTTGCTGATTTGCAAGCCATTGATGAACGGATCGATGAAAGCGTGTTTCTTGCGCTTTCGGTCGAAAATTCAGTGGCATCACGAGCCTCATATGGCGGAACGGCTCCCGCTCAGGTAGAAGCGCGTGTGAATGAAGCGCGCGCTGCGCTGGAAATGGAGTGAGCATGGCTCTCATGCAATTGCCGTATCGGGCGAGAAACACATCTGGCAAAACAAGGGTGGCCAAAACACTGGTGATGGCTCTTTTGTTAAGCGGCGCCCTTGGTGCTTGCGGCCAGAAAACGCGGCTAACGCCGGTCGAAGACGCAAGCTTGCCGCCGCCAACCTATGCGCAAACAGTCAATCCAAACTCCGATCAATTGCTCGAATTGGATACTCTGGCTGCGCCCGAACGCAATGTGGAATTGCGTCGCCGTTCTGAAGAGCGCGAGGACGACCCTTTTGAGTTGCCGCCAGAATAGAATGGGCCAGAACAGAAGCGAACGGAAAAGAACCGGTATTCGCGTGGCTTACATTGACGCTGCGCAATGCCACTCGACAGTTAAGAGACACTAGGGCAAGGCCGCGCGGCAATGGATCACTTTCAAAGAAAATCCGGCATACTGCATGCTGAAGATGTGCCCCTTCCTCTCATAGCAGATGAGGTAGGCACGCCCGTCTATGTCTACTCGCGCGCAACGCTGGAACGGCACGCGCAAGTCTTTACTGATGGGCTAAAGGATGTGCCCAAAAAGCTGATAGCCTTTGCCGTCAAATCCAACCCCAATCTCGCCGTATTGAAGGTTTTGAAAGGCCAAGGCTTTGGCGCCGATGTGGTTTCTGGCGGCGAGCTCATGCGCGCATTGGCGGCTGGAATAGCCCCTAAAAACATCGTCTTTTCAGGGGTCGGCAAGACCCGCCAAGAATTGCAATTGGGCCTCGAAAAAGGCATCGGTCAGTTCAATATTGAATCGCGCGAAGAGGGCCGCGAGCTGGCAGATCTGGCAGGTGAACTTGGCTTAGAAGCTCAGGCCTGCCTGAGGATCAACCCCGATGTTGACGCCAAAACGCATGAGAAAATCTCAACTGGCAAAGCTGAAAACAAATTTGGCATCCCGCTCGTCCATGCCCGCGAAGCCTTTGCGGAACTAACAGCTTTGGACGGCTTAAACCTGCGCGGTGTGGCCGTTCATATCGGCAGCCAATTGGCCGATTTAGAGCCTTTGGAAACAGCCTTTGGCAAGCTCGCCGAACTCATCGCCGACTTGCGCGCGAGCGGGCACACCATAACCCACGCAGACCTTGGCGGCGGCTTGGGCGTTCCTTATAAGAGCGGCGACAACCCGCCCTCGCCCGCAGAATATGGCGCAATGGTCGCTCGGGTGACCAAGAATTGGGATGTTCACCTCACGTTTGAGCCGGGCCGCGTTATCGCTGGCAATGCCGGCATTTTGCTGACCCGTGTTGTTCGTGTGAAGCGCGGCGGAAACGGGCCGCCTTTCGTTATCGTGGATGCGGCGATGAACGATTTGGCTCGCCCTGCGCTCTACGGCGCTTGGCACGATATTGCAGCGGTTGAACCCAGCGGGGAGCGTATGACCGCAAATATTGTCGGGCCGATCTGCGAGACGGGCGACACCTTTGCGCGCGACCGAGAATGCGACGCGCTGCAAAGCGGTGATCTCGCTATTTTCCGAACCGCTGGCGCCTATGGCGCGACCATGGCCTCTAGCTATAACTCGCGCGGCTTCGTCGCAGAGGTGCTGGTGGATGGAAACAAATTCGCCGTCGTCGCCGACCGCATAGCAGCAGCAGCGATTATGGATGCCGAAAGCGTTCCTGAATGGTTGGACTAAACGGATTGAGCGATTGGGTGCAGACTTTAGTCGCTGCTTGCCGCAACTGCCTCTCCTTGCGGTCTAGATCACACTTTAGGAGCGCGCGCTATGCATAGCCTACCCCTGTTTCACCGGCTCGAGGGCACAAAGGTCGTTGTCGTTGGTGAAGGGGCCGAGGCAGAGGCCAAGCAAAGGTTGATCGAACGCGCGGGCGGGACAATCTGCAACGAAGCAGAGGCCCATTTGGCGAAGCTTGCTTTCGTCGCTTTGGAAGATGAGGCGGACGCCCTGCGCGCTGCCCGGCGGCTGAAAGAGCGCGGCCTGTTGGTCAATGTGGTCGATCGCCCGCATTTGTGCGAATTTACGACCCCAAGCATTTGCGAGCGTGAACCAGTTTTGATCGCTGTCGGAACAGGCGGAGCATCGGCTGGCCTTGCAAAACATGTGCGCCTTAGGATTGAGGCGCTTTTGCCCGCAAACCTTGGCGCACTTGCAGAAAAACTGGCCGCTATGCGCGATGGGTTGAGAGCACGCTTTCCCGACGGCGGCGAGCGGCGGCGGGCCTTGGATATGGCGCTTTCACCCGGTGGAAGGCTCGACCCACTCGATCCTGCATCGAGCGAGCGCGCCGATGACTGGCTTCTATCGCAAGGCCCAAGAAAACAAGAAACAGCAGA
>CAZTFZ010000064.1:4813-8743 GCA_964613105.1 uncultured Porphyrobacter sp.
CAAGACGCGGCAGAACAAGACATGAGCAACAGTTCAGAGGCCGTGTCAGCGATGAAACAGCCTCAAGGCTCAACTGGCCCAAACATTCAGACAATCCTATTGAGCAGCGATGACCCCGATGATCTAACCATCAAACAAGCCCGCTGGCTCGGCATGGCTGACCGGGTAATCCATGGCGCAAGTGTACCGGACGCCATCATAAACCGCGCCCGTGCTGACGCAGAACGGATTGCGCTAGGCGAAAATGGAGAGCGATCTCAAGAGGCGCGTATAGCCGACCGCATCGCACAGGAGAATAATTGCGATGTGGCCGGACTAACTGTAATTCTTCACATGGGCTGAAGTTCAGATGGAATGATATCCGTCATCCCGATTGCCTGAATTGCGATCGCGCACTTCTCCCGCGCCCACTTGGTCCAAAGCTGATTGCCCTGTTCCGGATTGCCCCACCCCTGACTGGCTAGCTCCAGACTGTCCCGGTCCGGACAGATTCTGGGCATTTTGAGCACCAGACTGACCGATGGCGTCGAAGTAGCGGGCCATGGCATCGGCGGCATTATTGCTCAGCGCGATAAAAGCGCGCCTCCGGTCAGTATCGTCACGAATGCGTTCGAGAATGCCAGTATCAACCATTTGCGCAATCCAGCGCAGCGCGGTTGTTGCTGGAACATTCGCTGCAATACAAAGCGATGTGACGGACACTCGGCGATGTTCAGCTCTCGCCGCTGTCAGATCGAGCAAAATATCCCAAGCTGGATCAGCAAAGAGCTCGCCTTCAAAAAACTCGCTGCGTTTCTGACGTTCGCGAATGATCGACTTCACCAAACGCGGATCGGGCAAAGGCGGACGCGGCTTACGCTCCATCTTTTGCTCCCGCTCATTATTGCGGAAGCCTTGTGTGGGCGACCCAGCGCTGGAAGTCTGCGGCGCAAATTGCATGCTCGTGTCAGCAGTGGGCAGATGGGTTGGAACCGTATCCAGCTTGCGAGCAATCCGGCCCACTTCCTCTGTCAGACGGAGCAGCGCCTTGCGATCCCCTTCGTCCATTTCGCGAAGCTTATGGCCGGGTGCACGAGCCAAAGCAGACCCAAGAGCGATTAACCGTTCAGGCCGGCTTGCCGCAGCCAATATCTGCCCGCCCGACTGGTCAAGACACCCAAACACATCTTCAAGCGCATCGGTTGTGGTTGAAACGATCATTTCAGAGCCACAGCGCGCAGCCCGCTCATCCAGCCAGCTCAGTGCTGCCAAACGCTCTGCATCAATCTCGCCGCAATCAACCAAGACAATCTCGCCCAGAATTGCACCAGCGCCATCGAGCACGCCAACAAGGTTGCGCTGACTGGCGATTTGTAATCCAGCAGACAGCGCATCTTCAGCAAGAAGCCCAAGGGCATTTTCATTATCGGAAAAAAGCGAAACGGTGATCGCAAAGTCGCGTTCAACACCCTTGCTAGGCTCTGCATCATTCTGTTCAATCAAATAGGCTACTTGCGTCATATCAAAACTCCCGATTCGATGAAACGAAAGTAGAACAAAACAAGTATTTGTCAATTTATTCTTTATTTATTCTTTATTTGAACCCGTTAAATGCTCTAGAATCTCGCCAAATCAAATGACGCTATTTGCGGATTTCGATCGGCGTTCCATTGGGGATTATCTGCCATAGTTCCGCCATTTCAGCGTCGCTCAAAGCGATACAGCCATCGGTCCAATCGCCCAAAATGCGCGCGCCATCTGGCGAGCCATTGGGCTGACCATGAATGAAGATTTGGCCCCCTGGCGAACGGCCATGCTGCGCCGCATAGGCTTTGTCCTGCGCATTGGGATAAGAGATGTGCAGGCTCAGGAAATAGCGCGACTGAGGGTTGCCATAGTCGATTGTATAGCGCCCCTCTGGTGTGCGCTCATCACCTTGGAAACGCTTATGCCCCATTGGCGCATCGCCAAAACTCAAGCCCTGATAGGTCCGCAAAACCTGACCCTTGCTGTAAAGGACCAGCTTGCGCTCTGACTTATCAACCAAGACAAAGTCAGCGACAACACCCGATATACCGGGAGCCTCGCGCGCCTCGGCTGTGGCAATTGGATGCGCCAAAGCAAGAGTGATCCCGCCAATAGCGGCGAGGAATGGAATAGCGAAACTGTGTGCGACCTGGTTCATATTGCCCCTGTTAGAGGCAATTTGTTAACCATAAATCAATCGAGGAATGGGTCCCGTACCAAAATGGTATCTTCCCGTTCAGGGCTTGTACTGACCAGAGCGACAGGCGTTTCGATCAGTTCTTGGATACGCTGAACATATTTGATCGCTTGTGCAGGCAGGTCCGCCCAACTGCGAGCGCCAGCCGTAGTGCCTTCCCAGCCCTCCATTTCTTCATAAATGGGCTCGACTTCCGCCTGATCGCCAGCATGGCTCGGCAAATAGTCGATGACATTGCCGCGCAAACGGTAACCGGTGCAAATCTTCACCGTTTCAAACCCGTCCAGAACATCAATCTTAGTGAGCGCGATGCCAGTAACCCCGCTGATCGAACAAGACTGGCGGACAATCACTGCGTCGAACCAACCGACGCGGCGCTTGCGGCCTGTAACAACGCCAAATTCATGGCCTTTCTCGCCCAGCGTTTGCCCAATTTCATCTTCAAGCTCGGTTGGGAATGGGCCAGAGCCAACCCGCGTTGTATAGGCTTTGACGATGCCCAAAACAAAGCCTGTAGAGCCCGGACCAAGGCCCGATCCCGATGCCGCTGTGCCGCTGACCGTGTTGGAGCTGGTGACGAAAGGATAGGTTCCGTGATCCACGTCGAGCAAAACGCCCTGAGCGCCTTCGAACAATATCTTCGCGCCCGCCTTGCGCACTTTCTTAAGCCGCTTCCAAACCGGCTGAGCAAATCGCAATACGGACGGCGCAATTGCCCGCAATTCCTCTAGCAAAGCAGCGCGGTCAATCGGCGCTTGGCCAAAGCCGGCACGCAAAGCATCATGATGCGCGCACAGCCTGTCGAGCTGAGCATCAAGGTGATCGAGATGCTCCAAATCGCACACTCTGATCGCTCGGCGTCCGACCTTATCTTCATAGGCGGGGCCAATGCCGCGCCCTGTTGTGCCGATTTTGCCGCTGCCAGCCGCTGCCTCGCGCAGGCCATCAAGATCGCGGTGAATGGGCAAGATCAGTGGGCAATTGTCAGCAATCGCCAGATTGTCGTCATTGATGGTGACGCCCTGCGCCTCAAGCTTCTCAATCTCTGCCTTCAAAGCCCAAGGGTCCAGCACAACGCCATTGCCGATTATCGACATTGTGCCCGATACTATGCCGCTGGGAAGCAGGCTGAGCTTATAGGTCGTGTCGCCCACAACCAATGTGTGGCCCGCATTATGCCCACCTTGAAAGCGCACAACCGCATCAGCGCGGCTCGCCAGCCAATCGACAATCTTGCCTTTGCCTTCATCGCCCCATTGGGCACCGATTACGGTAACATTTGCCATAGTTATACGCGTCCCCCTGCCGGGGGATCCTCAAACGTCCTTCGACAGGACTCGACGTGGGGGATGTAGATGTAAGAGGCGCATATCAGCGCCCCTAAATGTTCGCATTGCCGCCTAGCCTTCTCGCTGGCGAGTCGCAAGAGCGAGCGCTGGCAATGCCCAGTTTGGCGAGTGTTGCGGGCTGCTCGTGCAAGTTTTCTGGCAAAAATGCGCGATCTATCTGCGCTTGCTCTGTCCGCTAATCGCATGCCGAGGGCAGCCAGCGGCAAGCCGTGCCAAAAATGACCCTAAGCCGAAGCGCCTCAGGATTGATTCCGCTTTCAAAGCATAGGCTTAAGGGATCGTTAGCCACATTTGGCAGGACATAAGCAACTATCGAGGAGGAATAACACCAGCTCAATCGCGCATTGGCGGCCACAGGCAATCGTCAAACAGGAGTGC
>CAZTFZ010000065.1:0-6305 GCA_964613105.1 uncultured Porphyrobacter sp.
GGCTCCACGATCAGCATGAGGGCGAGCGCATCGCGCTTTTGCTCTTCAAGGGTTTTGCCACCAACGGGCGCAGCATGGTGGAAATCATGGTCATAGCTATTGTCATTGTCGCTGGCGTTGCGCGCCTGATAGACCAATTGACCAGCGCGTTTTCGGCCCTCTGGGATGCGGTTTGCGCAGGCAATGGGTACCTGCGAACAGGCAGCATCTTCCAGAACGCGGTTAACAGCTTCAATCGCCAATTCATGCTCAAAGGCCAGTCCGCAGCCATCATCATCAGCCCATGCGACCCGGCAGAAAACCTCGTCCTCATCGATCTTTAAACGGCCTGTCGTGCCGGGCTTGGGCGGATTGGCGAGGCGGAATTTCGCACCGCGCGGGGAGATATCTGCAAGCTTTCCCTTGATCTCTGCCGAGACGGTTTGAAAGCTGGCCGGATAATCGACCGATAGACGCAAAGTGGTGCGCCGTTCTGACGGCGAGATGGTGTGCGCTGCTGCGAGTGTGCTCATTCTTTTTCTTATCCTGTACTCGGCCCTTGGTTGAGCGTTTTGGCAGCACAGGTTTAGAGAATGGTTCGTGGTCATCCTTAGGAGGAATTAACCGTGATTTCAGCATGGTAGCTGAGCGCGGGCCACTTGGGGGCTAAGTCAGGTGGGGGCTGCGCGGAGCCGAGCCGCTAGCTCAAAGCGCGCTAACTCAAACTTCGGGCCAGCTGCACAAATTCATCGAGCGATAAAGTCTCTGCGCGGCGCATCGGATCAATGCCGTTTGCTTCCAACGCATCGAGCGCGCCGGGCAATGTCTTGAGGCTTTGTCTTAGCATCTTGCGCCTCTGCCCAAATCCCGCCGCTGTCAGACGCGACAAAGCTGCTGGATCAATGCCTTCAGGAGCGCTCGTTGGGGCGATATGGACAATCGCGCTCATCACTTTGGGCGGCGGAGTGAAAGCGCTGCGATGGACCTTCATGGCAAGCTTTGCCTCGGCGCGCCATTGGGCCAAAATCGACAAGCGGCCATAGGCGCTGGTCCCGCTTTCTGCGACGATCCTTTTGGCGACCTCTTGCTGGAACATCAGCGTCAGCGATGTCCATTGCGGCGGCCATGCGGCCTCCTCAAGCCAGCGCGTGAACAAGGCAGTGCCAATGTTATAGGGCAGATTTGAAAGCACAGCGTAAGGCTCGCCGTGCATCACAGAATTGTGATCGAGCGCTAAGGCATCGCCCTCAATCACCCGCAATTGGTCTGGATATGCCTCGCTCAACTCAGCCAAGGCTGGCAGGCAGCGTCTGTCCATCTCAATCGCTGTGACATTGGCTCCGGCGCGCAGAAGAGCGCGGGTCAGGCCGCCAGGGCCAGGCCCAACTTCCAGCACGTTTTTGCCAGCAAGATCGCCCGGTATCGCGGCAATTCTATCGAGCAATTGCTCGTCGAGCAGGAAGTTCTGTCCTAAGGCTTTGCTGGCCGACAGGCCATGGCGCGCAATAACCTCTCTTAAAGGCGGGAGCGGGCGAGCGTCTTCCTCAGCCATGAGACGCGCGCATGAGGGCGCAATCCCGCGCCAATTTGAGCGCAGCTAGACTTGCTTTGGGGCTTGCTTGCGCGCTCGCCTCAGACTGCCCAGCAATGGCAAAGGCTGTGCCATGGTCGGGGCTGGTGCGGATGATTGGCAGCCCCAAGGTCACATTGACGCCCTCGTCAAAATCCAGCGTCTTAATCGGGATCAGCGCCTGATCGTGATACATGCCCAAGGCGGCATCATAGGTCGGGCGGGCCCTTGCGGTGAACAAAGCGTCGGCTGGATGAGGCCCGCTGGCCTCAATGCCTTCTGCGCGCAATTGAGCAATGGCGGGCGCAATGATCGCTGTATCCTCTTGTCCCATCCGGCCATCCTCACCAGCATGCGGATTGAGCCCGCAGACAGCAAGTCGGGGCGCAGCAATGCCAAAATCGTGTTGCAAGGCCTCTGCCACAATGCGCGCTTTGCGGACAATAAGCTCAGCTGAAAGAACCTGCGGCACATCGACCAAGGCGCAATGGACCGTGATTGGCACAGTGCGCAAGTTTGGTCCGGCCAGCATCATAACCGCATCCTCTGGGCTTACACCGCAGCGGTCTGCAACGAATTCCGTCTGACCGGGAAAGTAAAAGCCCACTTTGCCCAATTGCGCTTTGGCAACCGGCATAGTCACGCACCCGCTTGCTAGGCCAGCGGTGGTGCTAGCGCAGGCTTGTTCCAAGGAGGCAAGGGCAAGCTTAGCCCCTTGAATGCTCGGTTCGCCGGGCGTGTACTCGCCATCTGCACCTTCTAAGACGGGAAGTGCGCTCGCAAATTCAGCCAATGCCTCCTCGGCGCAGGAAACTGCCATGATCGGCAAGTCCAACCCGCGCAATGCAGCGGCTTTTTGAAGAACATTTGCGCCGCCGCACACAAAAAAGGGCGGGGCGGCGTTTGTCGCTCTATCCGCCCAAAGCGCAGCGATGATTTCAGGCCCAATGCCCGCAGGATCGCCCAAGGAAACCGCGAGCGGCAACAAGGGCTGCTGCTGCTGCCGCTGCTGGTGCTGCTCAGGCGTCAAAGCGCATCTGGCCCATCAAAGTGATTGAGACTGCGCTGCTGGCGTCAGTTATATTCGATATAAGCGTCATTGCGAAGGTCACGCAGATAGCGCTGAGCGCGTTTGCCAACACGGTCATCTTCCAATTCCGCCATCATCTGATCGAAATTGGGGCCGCTCGCCGCCTGACTGGTATCGCGTCCGCATAGCAAGAGAACGCGAACACCATCTTCGACAGAGCCGAACAGCGGGGTCGCTTGGCCAACTTGCAATTGCAGCACAGCGTTTTGCAGCTGCTCTGGCAAGGATCGAACGCGGATCTCGTCATTGGTCACAATCGTCGCGCCCATGGCTGCCGCTGCGCCGTCTGCGTCGCCGCATCCGCGGATGCCATCGACACCCGTTTGGAAGGCTTGAACGCGTTGCGCAGCCGCCGCTTCGCTTTCACCGGGTTCAAAGCCGATAGAAATTTGTTTGAGCGAGAGCACAGCATCGCGCGGATCGGCGGTCAAAACTTGGCGCTTATCGATCAGATAGACAATCCAAAAACCGCCCGGAATAGCGACCGGCCCGACCAATTGGCCCGCTTGCATCTGGCTGACGATCTCTTCCAACTGGGGCGAGCGCAATTGCGGCAATCTGATCCAGCCCAAATCACCGCCAGTTGCTGCGGTGGTTGCTTCGGAGAATTGCCGTGCATAGCCGACGAAGCTTGCGCCTTGGCCCAATTGTTCCACAATGCGGATACCGTTTTGCTCAACCGCTGCGGCGCTTTCCGGCGTTGCAGAGAGGAAAATCTCGCCAATCCGATATTCTTCGGCGCCGCGCGATTCCTCGAGCCGCTTGATAACCTCGTTCACCTCTTCTTCGGAAACATTGATAAACGGGCGGACATTGCGGCCAAGCAAGCGCTGCCAAGACAATTCGCCTTCGATCTGGCGTTTCAGCGATACTGGCGATGAGCCGATGGAAATGAGGTAGGCATCCATGGCTTCTTGGTTTTGGCCAAAGTTCTGCGATGCAACGCGCGCATAGGTGCTGTTAATCTCGGCGCGGGGGACTTGCACTTCTTGGGCTTGCGCCTCTTGGATTTGCAGCGTCTCGTCGATGAGATTGCGCAAGACTTGTTCGCGCACGCGTTGCAATTCAGACTCGGGCAATTCGCTGTCGCTGGCATTGGTTAGCAGAGCAACGCGATGCGCCACATCTGTGCCAGTGATGACATGGCCGTTTACGATTGCGGTGGCGGTGCGAACATTGGGATTGGTCTTGGACAGCAAGGTTACCATGTCGGGCAGGCCAAGCGGATTGGCCGCCGAATTTGTAGCGGCAGGAGCCTGCTGAGCGCTGGTGGTTTGCCCAATCGCAGTTGCTGGCGCGAGCAGCACGGCAAGGCCGGCGCTGGCGGCTGCAAGGGAAGCTCGGAAAGAAAATTTCGTAAATGAGGTCACAGAAGGCCTGTTAATTGCGATGTGGCTGTGCACATCAAGGGGGCTGTTTTTATTGGCAGAACTAGGCTTAACCAATGCTGATAGCGTCAAACGCCCATTAACCCGTTTCTCGGCCTATGCCAACGGTCGATCAAAGCACGATGCGGCAATATCACCAATTAGACCGGTGGTTTAAGCCAAAATGCCCCCGCTCACTGTTTTGGATCACTGCTTAGCGGAAACCAAGGTTGCGGATCGCGAAGAACAGCTGGAATGTATTGCCGCGCTGCGCATCGCCCGAGGTGATGAAGTCGCGCCGCCATGTCAGCCCCATCTCAAGGCAATCATCTTGATAGGCTACGCCAAGCCTTGTGCGAATGGGTTCGAACCCGTCTGAGGTAAAGCTGGGGTCCTCGTCAAAATTGGTGAGGTTGAACACGCCCGATCCAAAAACCGACCAGTGATTGGCAAAGGCGACCCTCGCTGCTGCGCGCAATTCCTCGCGGTCTTGCAAATCCTCGACCAGAGTAATATCGCGGTTTAGCCGCAGATAGCCAAGCTCGACGTAAGTGCGATTGTCGCCCAATGTGGCATCAATCTCGTTGCGGCGAACACCCAAATTGTCTTTATCCAGCCGGTAACGATGGGTGAATTTGACGATGTTCTTATAGCGCAATTGATTGCGGCCCACAAAATCAGACACGCGATCCGATAGGCCGGTGCCATCAGGGAACAGCAATTCGTCTTTCTCAGCCCTAAAGGATTGGCCGATATTGGCGGACACTTCCCAATCGGGACGGCGCAATTGCCAATCGACCCCGTAAGTCACCCGAATGCCATCCTCGACCCGGTCGTGTCCTGGAAAACGGTTGAGCGCGAAGAGGTTGGAATCTTCCAGATCAATCGCACGGCTATCCTCATTGGGAACCGCAAGATTGCGAAAGCGCGGGGCCAGAACCACTTGAACGCGCGGCACCAATGTTTGTTCGCCGCCCAGAATATTGCCCACAAAAGGCCATTCAATATCGAGCGCTGCAAGACCAATCGCTCGGCCCTGCCAGCCGGCATCGCCGCGATAGATGGCCGTTTCGGTGAGAGCGTTCTCGTCAGAATGAAAGATATCGCCCCTGGCAAGCGCGGTCAGGGTCAGCACTTGGCCGAGCGGCGTGACCCGCTTTAGATCCCATTTCGCCCCTGCAAAGGCCCGCTGAGTGTCTTGGCCAACATCGCGCAGGATCGCCAAAGAGTTCGCTTGCAGTTCAATCTTGCCGCCAAACAGCGGGTCGGCAATGCGTTTGCGGTAATCAATCGCGGGCAGAGCAATGGGCACTTGGCCTTGGTCCGCGCCCAATCGCAGCGTCTGCGTCGCCCAGCCTGCGATGGAGAGGTAGGAGCTGTCGTCAATCCGCTCCAGATCGATCGTAGAGCGCAAGCGATCATCCCGGCTGATATCATAGCGGCGCAGGAATGTGCGGTCGCTCGCCAATCGGATTGAGGTTGTTAGCGTCCAGTTTTGATTGAAGTGGAAGGTGCCATTGGCAAATAGATAGCCGCGCGGATCACTCTCGCTGGTCGGGATGCCGGTAAAGTCAGAAATCCGCTGGCTGTGTGTCCCATAAGCCGTGACCTGAAATGCGCCATTTTTGGTAAGCTGGCGATATTGCGCGTTCACCAAGGGCGGGGCCTCAGTGAACACAGATACGGTCGTGGTTAGGTCGCGGCTGTTACTGAAGCGGTGGTAGTAAGAGCCTGAAACCTCGACCCCATTGCTTTCAGAGATCCGCAAGTCAGGCACAAGAAACCCGCTGACAGCGCCGCCATCGGTGCGCACAGACAGGCCGGGTAGGGGCAATACGCGTGCGCCAAATATTTCCAGCACAGCGCCTTTAAAGCGGACCTTGCGGTTCTCTGGATCGTAGGTGACCCGGTCTGCCGTCACCCGCCAGCTTGGATCGCGAGCGCAATCATCCGCGCCAATTACTGCGCATGCGGAATAGGCCGCTTGGGTCAGCTCAATCGTGCCATCATCCCCGCGCGAACCGGACTTTGCAGCAAGCCTGCCGCCTTGGCGAAGAGCCAGCAGCAAGTCCTGCATAGCGCCCGCCTCAAACTTGTCATTGAGCTCCAAACCGTTGGAGAACAATTGATTGCCATTGTCGTCCACAAAACGCACGCGGCCCACCGCGTTGATTGCGCCGGTCTTGCGGTTCCATATGACCGTGTTGGAGCGCAGCGATCTGTCGCCGCTGCGGATCACGACATCGCCCGATGCGGTGATCGTGTCGCTGGGCTCGTCATAGCTGACGATATTGGCTTC
>CAZTFZ010000065.1:6405-8668 GCA_964613105.1 uncultured Porphyrobacter sp.
GGCTCAGCTGGCTCGATTTGCTGGGGGAGCTCCTGCTGGTTAGAGGCCCGGTCTAGAGCCTGATCGTGGGCCCGAACGGTTAGACTATCTTGTGCAATTGCAACCGCCGGCAGCGCCACCAACAGGCACAAAGCCGCCCGCACCGCCGCGACTTGCAACAGGCAGGCGCGCGACATGCGAAGATGGCTTGAACTTATGCTGGGAGCAGGCATGGCTTGCCTATCGCATCACCCGCGCCTAATCGCAATCACCATTGCACAGCTCTCGCCAGTTTGGTGAACCAGCTGGCGGGCGCTAACAACAATTGCTTTATAGCGTGTCATGTTCATAGTGAGGCTTTAGCGTAGCAACGCTTACAAAAAGCCAAAGATTTGTCGGAGAATTCATGGAAATCCAGTTCAGCCAATCTGCCCCGCAAGGCCTTACGCTGGTGGCGCATGTTACCAATAAGGGCGCCTTGCCAAATGACCTCGAAACCACTTTAAGTGAAGGCGCTAAGGCGTCGCGTTTCAAGGGTTTGGCTGGTCAAATCTTCGACGGTTTTGTTGAGCGTGATGGCTCAGTAACCCGCGTTGCACTTGCTGGCGCGGGCGAGGCTAGCGCAAAGAAGCGCTCGCAAAATCTTGAACGCGCTGGGGCTGCCTTGGCGACACGCTTTCAAACTTCGGGCGAAACGCATCTTGGCATTGATGCAAGCGGGCTAACCGGCGCAGAACTTGCTTCTGTCCTGCTTGGCCTCAAGCTGCGCAATTGGCGGATGGATGATTACCACACCACTATGAAGGCCGAGCAAAAGGTCACTCTTGCTAAGGCCACGGTGATCGGTGCTGCCGATGGCGCTGAGGCTGCTTGGGCAGAAGCTGATGCTCTGGCGACAGGGGTTGAGCTTACCAAGGGACTGGTCACAGAGCCTGCAAATATCCTTTACCCAGAGAGCTTTGTTGCGCTTTGCTTAGAAAAATTCGAGGGCACTGGTGTTGAGCTCACTGTGCTTGATGAGGCTCAGATGGAAGAGCTGGGCATGGGCGCATTGCTGGGCGTTGGGCAAGGCTCTCGCAAAGCCTCGCGCATGCTAGCCATGAATTGGAAGGGCGGCGCTGAAGGCGATGCACCGCTTGCTCTGGTCGGCAAGGGCGTCACCTTCGATACTGGAGGCATTTCGTTGAAGCCGCCTCCGGGCATGGGCGATATGAAATGGGATATGGGCGGCGCTGGCGCGGTTGCTGGCGCTATGCTGGCTCTGGCGGGCCGCAAAGCGAAGGCCAATGTGGTCGGCGTTGTCGGTCTGGTTGAGAATATGCCCGATGGCGATGCGCAGCGCCCCGGCGATGTGGTCACCTCTATGTCGGGCCAGACAATCGAGGTTTTGAACACCGATGCTGAGGGGCGCTTGGTCTTGTGCGATGCGTTGCATTGGACGCAGAAAACCTTCGGCCCTAAGCGGATCGTCGACTTTGCCACTTTGACAGGGGCGATCATTGCATCGCTCGGTCATGAATACGCTGGCGTCTTTGCCAATGACGATGCGCTGGCGGCGGATTTGATGGCGGCTGGCGAGACGAGCGGCGATGGCCTGTGGCGCATGCCCTTGGGCGATGCCTATGACAAGCAGATCAACAGCCCGATTGCGGATATGAAGAATATCGGCGGCAAATGGGCAGGCTCGATCACGGCGGCGCAGTTCCTCCAGCGCTTTATCTTGAAAGATGTGGCTTGGGCGCATTGCGACATTGCTGGCGTTGTTTGGGCGGATAAGCCGGGCGCAACTTGGGGTAAGGGCGCGACGGGATATGGCGTTCGGCTGATGGATCAGCTGGTGCGCGATACACTCGAAAGCTAGAATGAGTCGAAGCTAGACATAGTGGAGGCAGCGTGATGGCAAAGATGCGCCGCAAGGCCGATCTTCCGACCAAATTATGCGCTGCCTGCGGCCTCTCTTTTGCATGGCGCAAGAAATGGGCGCGCGATTGGGACAATGTGCGGTTTTGTTCGGAACGATGCCGCAGAAGCAATAAGTCCAAGGCATAGACACAGGACTGAACACCAAGCCAATGAGGATCGACTTTTATCAGCTAAGCCGCGACTTGCCCGAGCAAGTGGTGGCATTGCTCGCCTCAAAGGTGCTCGGCACTGGCGAGCGCTTGCTGGTGGTGAGCGACGACCTTGCCCAGCACGAGGCCATTTCAAAAGCGCTTTGGGAAAAGCCCCTCAATCCCAACAAGCAAAGCGCCTTTCTCGCCCACGGCGCAGCGGGCGGTCCGCA
>CAZTFZ010000066.1:0-8437 GCA_964613105.1 uncultured Porphyrobacter sp.
CGCATTGGCCTCTGCCAATTTCAATTCAAGCCTATCGCCTGCGGCATATCGAGTGCCGCTGCTCTCGCCCGTCAAGGCTTGCGCAGCCTCGTCATAGCGGAAATATTCGCGTCCCAATGTTGACACAGGCACAAGACCATCACCGCCTAAGCCTACGATAGTTGCAAAAAAGCCAAAGCCTTGGACGCCCGTAATCCGCGCAGGGAACACTTCGCCGACCCGCACGGAAAGCCATGCTGCGACGTAACGGTCAATCGTGTCGCGCTCTGCCTCCATCGCTCGGCGCTCTGTCTTGCTGATGGCATCGCATATTGCCTTAAGGTCATCGCGGTCACGCTCAGAAAGACCGGTTTTTGCCGGAAGCCCATCCACTTTCTTCGCTTCTGGCTTTTCTAATCCATAGCTATCGACAAGAGCGCGATGCACCAACAGGTCGGAATAGCGCCGAATGGGCGAGGTGAAATGACCATAACTGCCCAAAGCCAAGCCGAAATGGCCGCAGTTTTTGGGGCCGTAATAGGCTTGCGTCTGGCTGCGCAAAACGGCCTCCATCGTCAATTGCCGCTCATTCTCATCGTCAATATCGGCCAGCATCCGATTGAACAAACCAGGCTTGATGACTTGGCCCAAAGCCAGCGTCTTGCCTTGCGTCGCCATATATTCGCGCAGTGCGATCAGTTTCTCGCGGCTGGGCGGCTCATGGTTGCGATAGACCACAGGCGCTGCCTTTGCTTCAAGTGCTTGGGCCGAAGCGACATTGGCCGCAATCATAAAGTCCTCGACCACTCGGTGCGCATCGAGCCGCTCTCGGATCGCGATTTCTTCGATTGTGCCTTCGTCGTTCAAGCGCACTTGCCGCTCTGGCAATTCTAGGTTGAGCGGGTCACGCTTCGCTCGCGCCGCGCTCAGCAATTTCCATGCACCCCATAGGTTCTGCAAATGCTCTGGCGCGCTGCCATCATCGATTGCCTGCTGCGCATCTTCATAGGCGATATTGCTCGCAAGCTTTACAATCGCCCTGGAAAAGCGCCACTCACCAATCGTGCCATCGGGCGCGATATGAATATGGCACGCCATGGCCGCACGATCCTCGTCCTGCCGCAAAGAGCAGACATCTGCGCTCAGGATTTCAGGCAACATAGGCACGACACGGTCGGGGAAATAGGCCGAATTGCCGCGTTTGCGCGCTTCCTTGTCGAGCATACCGCCGGGCCGCACATAAAAGGACACATCCGCAATCGCCACAATTGCGCGGAAGCCACCCTTCCCATCAGGTTCTGCCCAAATCGCATCGTCATGGTCGCGCGCATCAGCCGGATCAATCGCCACAATCGGGACGTTGCGCAAATCCTCGCGAGCCGTCTCATCAAGCGTAAGGTCGGCCGCAAGCTGCGCTTCTTCCATCGCTTCAGCGGCAAAGTTTACCGGAATACCGTGCTTGGCAATTGCGATCAGGCTGAAGGCTTTTGGCGCGAGAGGATCGCCGACCACTTCAATGACTTTCACCCCTGCCCTCGGGCCCCGGCCACTGCGTTCTGCCAGCACCAACTCGCCAGCCTTCGCTTCGCCAACATCGGAAATGGGTGAGGCGCTGCGAACACGCTTATCAACCGGAGCGAGCCATGCTTTGCCAGCCCCATCAATCTCGACGACACCCATCAGACCCTCGCTGCGCGACGGCAGCTTTTTCATCGGACGAGCCTGCCAGCCATTGCTGGTTTCCTCGGTCCTAGCCAAGACACGGTCGCCCCGCTTCAAGGCTGCGCGGGTTTTGCTTTCGACCAGAGTAACACGCGGCGGCTTTTCATCTGCATCAGGATGCCACGTTTCAGGCTCTGCAATCGCCTCGCCATCCTCAATCTCAACGACCTTTAGCACAGTGACCTTGGGCAGGCCTCCCATCCGGTGAAACGCGCTTTTCCTGCCGTCGATCAGCCCTTCCTCGGCCATATCCTTCAATAGGCGCTTAAGAGTGATTTTCTCTTGCCCCTTAAGACCAAAGGCCTTGGCAATCTCGCGCTTGCCGACGATCATGTCTGAGCCTTGAATAAATTCCAAAACCTGCTCTCGCGAAGGCATGCCGGGGGTGAACTTCTTATAACCCGTTTTAGGAGGCGCATTTGTGCGACGCTTAGTGCCAGATTTGGAGCTTGTACGCGGTGGTCTCTTGGTCAAATCAAAGGCGCCTTCATCATTTTGGTCATGCGCTTAATACGCCTTGGCGAGGAGAATACGCTCGCTGGCAGGATCGCCTGTAAATATGCAAGTGCCATCCGCTGCGTCCGAACCAATGGGCACGTTGCGAATGGTGAGTTTGAGCGCTTTCAACCGCTCTACAACCTGCTCCAAAGCAGCGCCGGTGGGCTTCGACCATTGCACCTCAAGCCAGCCTGGATGGGCCTCAGCCGATGAGTAAAATGCTTCTACCTCAGCAAAATCTGCAATGCCGCGAGTGATATTGGCTTCGCGGCGAGCCTTCGCCTCATCATGAAGCGCTGACTGCATCGCGGTTAGAATATCGGTGATGGCGTCTGCTGCCTCTTCGCGTGTCGGCGTTGCGAAAGCTGGCTTGCCATTGTCCTTGTTCCACAAAGCATCGCGGCGCAGCATTGAGACCACCCCGCCCTCCATATCGCGCCCGCCAACCTCGATAACAATCGGAGCGCCTTTGCGCACCCAATCCCAGCGTTTCGCAGCCGCTTTACCGGGCCTTGTATCAAGCAGAACGCGGCATTTTTCATCGAGAACCACTTTGCTTGCCAGACTGGCTCGCAAAACCTCGCAATAATCAATCAGCGCCTGATCTTCAGGCTTGTCGCGCAGCATCGGCAGGATCACAACTTGATGCGGAGCAATCGCTGGCGGAACGCGCAGGCCATCATCATCACCGTGGGTCATAATCACCCCGCCAACCATACGCGTAGAAACGCCCCAGCTGGTGGTGTGGCAATAAGCCTGCGTGCCCTCGCGGGTCTGATATTGAATGCCTGATGCTCGGGAGAAATTCTCGCCCAGATAATGGCTCGTGCCCGCTTGCAAGGCTTTGCCGTCCTGCATCATCGCCTCGATAGACCATGTCTCAACAGCGCCGGGAAAACGCTCATTCTCAGGTTTCTCGCCCGCTATGACTGGCAAAGCAAGATCATCCTCGGCAAAGGCGCGATAGACCTCAAGCATGCGCAAAGTGTGCTCTTTTGCTTCGGCTTCATCAGCATGGGCGGTGTGCCCTTCTTGCCAAAGGAACTCGCTGGTCCGCAAGAACATCCGGGTGCGCATTTCCCAGCGCACAACATTGGCCCATTGATTGAGCTTGAGCGGCAAATCACGCCAGCTCTGAACCCAGCGCGCCATCGCATCGCCAATGATTGTTTCTGATGTCGGACGAACAACCAGCGGCTCTTCCAATTTGGCCTCAGGATCAGGGACCAATCCGCCATCCTTGCCAGCAATCAGACGGTGGTGGGTGACCACCGCCATCTCTTTGGCGAAGCCCTCGACATGTTCCGCCTCGCGCTCAAAATTGGAGAGCGGAATGAAGATCGGAAAATAGGCATTGTCGTGGCCGGTCGCTTTGATCCGATCATCAAGAAGCCGCTGCATCCGTTCCCAAATGCCATAGCCCCATGGCTTGATAACCATGCAACCGCGCACGCCCGATTCCTCGGCCATATCGGCAGCTGTGATGACTTCCTGATACCATGCAGCAAAATCATCAGCACGGCGGGTTGTAAGAGCATGGCGAATTTCGGCCACGGAATATCCAGTCTAAAGTTTGTAGTTTCGGATTTGAGCTTGCAAAACCACGGGGTCGTCGCGCTTCGCGATCAACGCTTAGAGTTAGTAAGCTAGCAAGTAGCAGCCGATGGGGCTATTTTCCCAGCGCGTCCAGCTTCTTTTGCATCGAGGCCATCTGTTCGCGCAATGCAGCGATATCATCACCGGATGACGCATCGCTCGCGTTGGCGCTCTCTTCCCGCTGAGCGGGCTGCGAACCGGGAATGAAAGCCTCTGTGGCAGCGCGCATCAAAGCCATATTGGTTTCGGCAATTTTAGCGATAGGATTGCCTCCCATTCCGCCCTTGAACGCTTCGGCCAGTTCCTCGCGGTTCTGCCGAAAATTGGTCATGCTCGCCTCAAGGTAGCTGGGCATCATAGACTGCATGGAATTGCCATACATAGAGATAAGATCGCGCAGGAAACTAACGGGAAGCATTTGCTTGCCCGATGCCTCTTGCTCGACAATGATCTGCGTTAGGATGGTATGGGTGATGTCATCGCCGCTTTTGGCATCAACGACGACAAAATCGCTATTGCCGCGCACCATTTCGGCCAAATCTTCAAGCGTAATATAGCTTGATGTATCCGTATTGTAGAGCCGCCTGTTAGCGTATTTCTTGATGGTGATTGGCTCACCTTCCTTGCGCGCTTTACCCATCTGCTTTCTCCAAAATGCTGCGCAACATATTGCGCACAAATTTCTCTCTCAAGCGGAGTCTTAGCAGCTGCACAATGTGCAGCGCAACATTTCTCTTTGACGCTAGGTTTTAGGCGGCGAAACGGCGGCCCAAATTGGTCAGCAATTCATATTGTGAGAGGCCGCTTTGCTGCGCAGCATCGGGAAGGTGATAGGGCAATTGCACCCAATCCCCTTCATCAAGATCAGGCGCTTCGCTCAGATCAATCACGATCATATCCATCGAGACTTTACCAAGCATGGGAAGCCTCGCATCGCCATAAGTGAAAGCTGCAGACTTGCCGCTCTGCCAACTGCGAGCGATACCATCAGCATAGCCCAAGGACACGACACCAACCGGCATATCGGCAGGCGCTATAAAGGCAGCATTGTAGCCAACGCCCTCGCCCGCTTTCAGCATTCGTTTTTGAATGATGGCAGCTTCTGGAAAGGCGACTTGACTGATCACACCCTCAAATTCTGGGCGCGGAACCCCGCCGTAAAGCGCGAGGCCGGGCCGCGTAATATCGAAGGCATAGTCGGCGCCCAAAGCAATTCCCGCGCTATTGGCCAAGCTTGCCTCGCGATGGGAAATTGCACCGCGAACGCTCAGAAAATCAGTGAGCTGCTGCCCATTCATTGCGCTGTTTTCATCGGCGCAAGCAAGGTGCGATAGTAGCACCTCCACCTTAAGCGATTGGACAATCGGATCGCTAACTTCCTCTGGCCTTAGCCCAAGCCGATTGATCCCAGTGTCCACCATCACATCGCACATGCCACCGCCGGCTTGCTTCCAAATTACGGCTTGCTGCAAGGAATTGATGACGGGGCGAACGCCCGTGGCGATTGCGAAGCGCGCTTCTTCGACTGATGTCAACCCATGAAGAACGCTAACCTCTTGCGGGGGCACATGCTCCAATACATTCGGGACTTCTTGCCAATGAGCGACCCAGAAATCGCGCGCGCCCGCGGATTTCAAAGTAGGAAGGCATTGCGCTACTCCAAGGCCATAGCAATCAGCCTTGATGGCAGCCCCTGCCCTAGCCGCTCCGGATGCCCCGGCAGACATGCGATCAAGCGCCGCGTAATTGTTCGCTAGCGCAGCCTTATCTGTTCTCAGCCTCAAAGTGGCGGAAGGACATTCCCTCGCAACACTAGCAGCATTGCTATCAACTGACATCATCAGAGAAATCTGTTGGCGGACCGTTTGGCAGCCCCCACCATGCAACCACCACACCAAAAGCAACGATCACCCAAGTGTACCAAAGCCCCGCATAAATATCGCCAGTGCTCGCCACAATCACGCCTGCGATCAGCGGCAGGAAACCGCCCAGATACCCAGCGCCAAGGTGATATGGGATCGACATAGAGCTATAGCGGATCTTAGGCGGGAACATCTCTGACAATAGCGCCGCCACAGAGCCATAAGTCAGCGCTGATAGCACGCCCAGCAGCAGCAGGACGCCGACAATACCGATGATATTGATGAAGGCTGGTTGCTGCTTGGTAAAGTCATAGCCGCGCAAGGAAAGCTCGGACTGAATGCCTCCCCGCAGGTCCGCTCCTGCCTCAAACCAATAGGGGTCGAGGGTGACGGGTTCGCCGCCAACCTTGAGCGCTAATTCTGGAGCAGCCGCAACTTCATAAGTCACACCAGAGGAGGTCAGTATTTCCAGCACCTTGCCGCATTGCGTCTGCTCTCGCTTGAACAACTCGGCAAAGGGATCGGTAACGCAATTGGTACCCTCGACTGTAACTGGTGCAGCTTCAGCCGCGCGTTCGAGACCCGGATTGGCAAGGCTGCCCATCGCCCAAAAGGCAGGAAACAAGAGGACCAAGGTCGCCAAAGCGCCAATGATAATCGGCTTTTTGCGCCCGACCGTATCCGACCATTTGCCCACCACAAGATAGAAGCTCATGACGATCAGACCTGTGAAGAACAAGATCAGCTCCACCGTCAGAGGCTCAAGATGCATCGGCCCACGAAGGAAGCTCATCGCCGAGAAAAAGCCAGTGTACCAGATTGTCGTTAGAATGCCGGTGACACCGAACAATGTCACGAAGATCCGCTTCTTATTGCCGGGATAAGTGAAGCTCTCAATAAAGGGGTTCTTGGCCGTTTCGCCTGCCTCTTTCATGGCTTGGAAAACTGGGCTTTCCGACAGTTTCAGACGCATCCACAAGGAAATGCCGAGCAGAATAATCGACAAAAGGAACGGCACGCGCCACCCCCATGCCTCAAATTCTGCCTCTGGGATTAAAGCACGGCAGGCCAAGACCACCGCGATCGACAACACAAAACCGCCCGCAACGCTGGCTTGAATAAAGCTGGTATAAAACCCGCGCTTTTCTGGCGGGGCATGCTCTGCAACATAGATCGCAGCTCCGCCATATTCGCCGCCCAAGGCTAGGCCCTGAATAATCCGCAAAAGGATCACAATGATGGGCGCAGCTATCCCGATGGTCGTGACGGTCGGTATCAAGCCGACGCCCGCGGTCGCGATACCCATCAATGTGACTGTGACTAGAAAGGTGTACTTGCGCCCCAATCGATCCCCCAAGAAGCCAAACAAAATGGCGCCGATGGGACGAAAGGCAAATCCGACGGCAAAGGTCGACCAGACCAGCAATAGCCCGAGGGTTTCGTTGTCAGTCTCGTAAAAGGCATCTTTCAGGATATAGGCAAGAGTGCCGTAAATGAAAAAATCATACCACTCGAAAATCGTCCCGGCAGAGCTTGCTCCGATAACCAAGCGAATTTCCTTATCGCTCGGTTGGCGCAATTGCGCCGTTGCCGGATCTTGCGATGATGCACTGTCCATAATGCCCCGTCCCTACTTACTTTTAGCCTGCGGCGTAGGCCTAGCGTGTCAATGTTTCCTTGGAAAGCTCTGCCCTATGGGAAAAGGCCATAAGTCCTGCCTGCCAAGCTAGCTTGATCGCATCATGCCGGCCCAAATGAGGCAAAGCTGGCGCAAGGGCGGCAAAATCAGGCCATGTTGGAATGTCGCCTTTTTTGGCCAACCACCGCTCAATCTCATCCAAGCTTGCAGCAAGCGAGGCCGCGTCCTGACCCTTCGCACCCTCTGCAAAAATTGCAGCGGCGGCTTGGCCGACAGCGCAGGCAGTTACGCGAAGTCCTATTGAGCCTATTGTCTGATGTTCATCCAATGCAAGGCCCAGCTCTAACGCGCTGCCGCAGCTGCGCGAGCGCGCTTCGCCACGCAGAGTTAAGCTCTGCTGCTTCTCAGTGTTAGGCTCTATCGGATAGTTGGCGAGGCTCACCGCTCGTGCGAGCAGGTCAGGCGAATAAAGCTTAGAGGCTGAACTTTCGCTCACCCGCCTTCATTTCTACGGGCTTCTTCACTCAGCCGCGCACGTCGTTCAGCGATCATCTCAACAAGGCTGCGCGAACTGGCATCGACCAACTCATAGGAACGCGCATTGGCGATCCATGCGGGGCGTCCTTTATATCCCCAAACCGTATCATATCCGAGCACGAGTAGGGAGAAAGCAAGCACAACGATAACCATCCCTTTGAGCGCACCAAACCCAAAGCCAAGCAGTCGATCAATCGGGCCAAGCAAAGAATTGCGAGCAAACTGCCCCAACATGCTCGCAATCAATTTCATCGCCGCATAGGGGATCAACAAAAGTAAGGCGAAGGCCAAAATCGCAGTGGTCAAATCATTGCCCACATAGGTGAGAAGGGTTGCGGTGAGCGGCACATGCAAATAGCGGATCGCGAATACGGCAAGAAACCATGCCGCCAATGAGAAAATTTCCTGCACGAAGCCGCGCATGAACCCGCCGGCAGCCGCGATGCCGATTATTCCCAATACGATGTAGTCAAAACCAGTCATACGCCGCTCTTACAATGGCATGTAACTATTGCGTACCCATAACGCGGTCAACGAGATTAGCGACTTGTCCCAAACCAGTATGGTTAAGGCCCCCAGAGTTTCCGGCAGAGTTTCCGGCAGA
>CAZTFZ010000067.1:0-6225 GCA_964613105.1 uncultured Porphyrobacter sp.
TTGGGGGAGGCGCTGGCTGGATACGCCCTGTTTCGCCAGATTGGGCTTGACCAGAACTTGCGCCCTCGTTTTCAGACGAGCGCGATTGCGGTACTTCGACACGCGGCCCTTCTTGGAACCAGCTATGGCGGCACTTCGCACATCGAACCGTACGCCCCTCAACGCCTAAGGCATTGTCGGGAACGACGTATCGCGTGGCACAATCTGGGCATGCAATAATCATGGTCGCCCATAGCCTTAGGGCGGCTGCGAGGGCGCAACAAGTGTGTGATTGCGCGTGTAAGCGGCTCGAACGCCTTTTTTCCACACCGCAGCGAGGCTATGGTCCCCAAATTGCAACATAATCGGCTATTGGCTAACCGACGGAAGCAGGCACTCACGCTTGTTTGGAGTAAATTCGCGCAGTGAACGACCAAGCTGAAGAGATTGTCCGCTTTGATAATGTGGGGCTGCGCTATGGCACCGATAAAGAGGTGCTGCGCAATTTGTCCTTCTCTTTATATCCCGGGCGCTTCTATTTTCTGACCGGCGCCAGCGGTGCAGGCAAGACCTCGCTTTTGAAGCTGCTTTACCTGGCGCAAAGGCCTTCGCGCGGCGCTGTGAAGATGTTTGGCGACGACATAATAACTCTGCCGAGAGAGCGCCTGCCCAATTTCCGGCGACGCTTGGGCGTGGTGTTCCAAGATTTCCGCTTGGTCGATCACCTTGATGCTTTTGACAATATTGCTCTGCCTTTGCGCGTTTCCGGAGTGAGAGAAGCCGATATTGAGCAGCCTGTTACAGAAATGCTCGACTGGGTGGGCTTGTCGCACCGTTCTGATGCGCGACCGGCTACGCTGTCTGGCGGTGAGCAACAAAGAGTGGCGATCGCGCGGGCAGTAATCGCTCGGCCAGATATGCTGGTGGCTGATGAGCCAACGGGCAATGTTGACCCTGAAATGGCGTTCAAATTGTTGCGGCTTTTTGCTGCGCTCAACCGTTTGGGCACAACTGTGGTGGTCGCAACGCACGATTTGCAATTGCTGCAAAAAGTGCCCGATTCGTTGATCATGAGGCTGGATAAGGGTAAATTGTCAGACCCGACTGGGGCTTTGCGCTATCCTCCGCGGATGGAAAAACGCTCTGAGGCGAGCCTTCAAGCGCGCCGCGGCGAGGAGCTTTTGTAATGGAGGCGCCGCCAGGCCTAGCGCGCGCGATGGAACGGGGCATTGCGCCTTTTCGCGGTAAACAAGCAGCGCATCTTTTGCCGACCGCTCGGCTGGGCGGACCGATGCTTTGGGTCATCGCGATTATGGTCGCACTAACGCTATTGGCCGCTGGAATGGGCCTTGCTGTGGCCAATTTGGGTGCTGCTGCTCGTTCTGATCTAGACGGCGGGGTTACGATCCAAATCTTAGAGCCGGATACTGATCTGCGCAGCCGCCAGTCTGAACGAGCGATCGAAGCGCTTGAGCAATTGCCAGAGGTCGAAGAGCTGCGGCTGGTGCCCGAGGCAGAACTAGCACAATTGATCGAGCCTTGGCTGGGCGAGAGTGTTGAAGGCGACACAGTCCCAATTCCGGCTTTGATTGATGTACGGCTGGGTAATGCCGCAGGTGCGGCAGAGTTGCAGAAATTGCGCGAAGTTTTGGCTGAGGCCGCGCCCGATGCGCGGGTCGATGCTCAGGCGGAATGGTTGCAGCCGGTTTTCTCCGCGATTGGAACGCTTCGTTGGTTGGCGATTGCGCTGATAGTCCTTCTTGGATTTACCAGCGCGGCGGCTGTTTGGCTCGCTGCTCGCAATGCGCTCAATGCCAATCGAGACACGATTGAGATTGTCCATCTTTTGGGCGGCACTGACAGTCAGATAGCGCGGATTTTTCAGCGGTCTATTCTGATTGACGCTGCTGTCGGCGCATTGATTGGCTTTGTTTTTGGGGCAATTATGCTCGCTATCATGGGCGCGCAATTTTCTGCGCTGGAATCGGGCATGGTTGCCGGAGGTGGCTTGAGCTGGAGTGATTGGTTCCTGCTCGCGCTTGTGCCTGTTGGCGGCGTGATCATTGCGCTTGGGACCGCTCGCTTCACTGTCATGCGCTCGCTCGGTAAATTGCTATGATTGCGCGTTTTGGAGGGCTCATTCTGCTGGCCTATGCTTTTGGCTTCATAGCTTATGCAGTCCTGCTGCCAGACCCTATTGAAGAGGTGGAAGCAGACGCAGTGATCGTGCCGACGGGGGCCGCTGGACGGATCGCACGCGGGCTGGCTGTTTTGCGCTCAGGCGAGGCGACACAAATGTTTGTCTCGGGCGTCGATCCAGAAGTAACTCCGCAGGAATTTGCAGCTGAATTCAAAGTGACCCGGCGCGAAATGCGTTGCTGCGTGACATTGGGCAATTTGGCGGTGGACACCCACAGCAATGCCAATGAGGCTGGCGTTTGGGTTGCCGAAAATGAGTTCACCAAAGTGCGACTTGTCACCAGTGACTGGCACATGCGCCGCACAGTGCTCGAATTCCGTGATCAATTGCCTGGGAATGTGACGTTGATAGAGGATGCGGTTCCTTCACAGCTCAATATCGGCACGTTGTTTTTGGAATATAACAAACTCTTGGCGGTTGCCACTGTGCGCGCTTGGCCTTTCTAAGCGGGGTTAAGATGAGCAAGCATGTTTTAAGCGAGCCTATCATGAGCACAGGTGGGAAAGTGACACAATCCAGTCCTTTGTATAGGGGCGGGCTTGTATGATCGTGCTGCGCAATCTGGCTTTTTACGCATTCTTTTACGGCGGCTCTGTGCTGGTTACTTTCGCGGCGCTGATCGTTCTGCCTTTTAGCAAAGCGCGCTTTCGCGACATGGTGCATTTGTGGAGCGCGATGCACCGTTGGGGGGTCGTTAATTTGCTGGGCTGCAAGCTTGTGATTGAAGGCGCGCCGAGCGAGGAGCCAGTGCTTTACGCCATCAAGCATCAGAGCTTTTTTGAAGCTATCGACGCTCCGCATTTGCTGCCTTTGCCTGGCGTGTTTGCGAAGCAAGAGCTGTTCAGCATTCCTGCCTGGTCCTATGTGGGGCGCACTTACGGTCTGATACCAGTGGCCCGCGATGCAGGCGCCAAGGCCTTAATGCAAATGATCCGAGCAGCCAAAGCGATGGTCGAGCAAGGCCGCCCTTTGGTGATCTATCCAGAAGGGACCCGCATTCCGCATGGCGAAAGGGCCAAATTGCAAGCCGGATTTGCAGGTCTCTATAAGATGCTGAGATTGCCTGTTGTGCCGGTGGCAGTGAACAGTGGCCCGCCCTATCATCGCGGCCTTAAACGCTCAGGGACGATCACCTATCGCTTTTGTGAGCCAATCCCTCCGGGCCTTCCGCGCGAAGAGATTGAGGCCCGTGTCCTTGATGCGATTAACTCTTTGAATGACGAAGAGGCGGCCTAGGCCAAAAGTGCAATCAGAGCCTTAATCAGCTCCTCAACCGGCCAGTTAGTCATCACTCTTTAGGGCATCTTGGCGACCAAAATCAGGCCGGGCATCGTCTTGGCCTTCTTCGATGATTGAACGGCGGATCGCGCGCGTGCGGCTGAAAAGGTCTTGCAAGGCTTCGCCATCGTCTGACCGGATCGCCCGCTGCATCGCTGACAAATCCTCGCTAAAGCGCCCCAAAACTTCCAAAACGGCAGTCTTATTGTTGAGAAAAACATCGCGCCACATCACTGGATCGGAGGCGGCAATGCGAGTGAAGTCGCGAAAGCCGCCAGCGGAATATTTGATAACTTCGCCGCGTGTCACTTCTTCCAAGTCAGAGGCCGTGCCAACGATTGTATAGGCAACCAAATGCGGGATGTGGCTGGTAACGGCCAGCACAACATCGTGGTGCTCTGCATCCATAATTTCGACTGTGGAGCCTAGGCTCTCCCAGAAATCGAGCACTTGATCGACTGCGCTTTTTGGTGTGTCCTCGCTTGGTGTGACAATGCACCAGCGCCCGTTAAACAGCGACGCAAAGCCAGCCTCTGGCCCGCTTTGCTCAGAGCCTGCAACAGGGTGCGCTGGGACAATGGTTTGGCCGGGTAGAGCGCGTTTGAGGGCGGCGATCACGCTTTGTTTGGAAGAGCCGACATCGCTGACAATCGCATCGGGTTTGAGCGCTGGCGCGAGGCCTTGAGCGACGCTTTCAATCGCGCCCACCGGTACGCATAGGATGACCAGATCGGCATCCCGCACAGCCTCTGCCGCGCTATCGCAAACCCGCGTTACAAGTCCGCGTTCGCGCGCTTTATCGCGGACATTCGCATCGGTATCAAAGCCATAGGTCTTGAGCTGCGGCGCTCGTTCCGCAATCGCAAGGCCAAGAGACCCGCCGAGCAGCCCAAGGCCGATAAGGGCGACAGTCTGGATCATGCAGAGCCCCCTGAAGTGGTTTCAGCGGTTTGGCGCAAGACTTCTGCAATCCTATCCATATGATCTGCCGTGCCAATCGTTATCCGCAAAGCATGATCGAGCGTACCACCTCCGAAATGGCGCACGGCGAAACCTGCTTGGTTGAGCGCTTCTTGAGCGGCCAATGCAGTGAGAGCGCCTTCGAACAGTATCATTGTAAAGTTGGCTTGGCTGGGTAGGGCGCGCAGGCCGAAATTGCCCAAACCTTCAATCTTGGCAGTAAAGCGCTCTCTTTCCCGAGCGTTGAGATCGCGCGAGCTAGCGACAAAGCCTTGGTCTTGCACTGCGGCCAAAGCTGCGGCCTGTCCGCTGATCGTCACATTGAAGGGCCCGCGAACGCGGTGCAAATTGTGGATCAGCTCAGCGTCACCCGTTGCCCAGCCGATCCTCTCGCCTGCAAGGCCGTAAATCTTGGAAAATGTCCGTGTGACAAGAACATTGTGCTGAGAGCGCGCAAGGTCAAACCCGCCATCATCCTCGCCATCTGGCAGATATTCGCCATAGGCTTGATCGAGCACCAACAGCACATCTTGGGGCAGGCCAGCATGCAGGCGAGCGATTGCGTCGCGCCCATGATACGTGCCGGTGGGATTGTTGGGATTGGCGATAAACGCAACACGCGTTTTTGGGGTCACCGCAGCCAGCATGGCGTCAATATCGGCGCAATAGTCCTTATCGGGAACAATCACTGGTGTCGCTCCGACACGCCGCGTCGCGCTTTCATAGACAACGAAGCTATGGGCTGAAAACAGCACTTCATCGCCGGGGCCTGCATAGCATTGTGTGGCCAGATTGAGCAGCTCGTCAGAGCCTGTGCCGCAGACAATCCTGCTCGCATCGAGATTGTGTAGTTTGGCCAAGGTCTCGCGAAGTTCGGTCGCAGAGGGATCGGGATAGGCGGCTGGCTCACTTGCACCGCTGCGCGCTGATAAGGCAGCAGGGCTGCAACCCAGCGGGTTTTCATTGGCCGATAGTTTGACCATAGCGCGGCCATCTTTACCCTTGGCAGCGCCGGGCAAATAGGCGGTTATCGCCTCTATCCAAGGTTTGGCCGAAAGCTTAGGTGTTTGCGTCTGTGTCATATGATTTACCGCGCATAGAGGCTTTGTGCGGCGAATAACAGACACCTGTTGAACGGCTCTGGTAATTCCTCGAGGCGACCACTTTGCAGTCTCGGCTGCATTGCCAATTGAATTGACAGTCTGAACCCCGTGCCCCAAATCGCGTCGCCTAATGGATAACAGCCTAACCTCTTTGCGAAAGCTCATGCTCCCCGATGCTTTGCCGCTCGATGGCGGCGCTGTGCTTGAAGGGGTTGAGATTGCCTTTGAGACCTATGGCGTGCTCAATTCCGATAAGAACAATGCGATCCTGATATGCCATGCGCTGACGGGCGATCAATTTGTCGCATCAACCCATCCGATCACTGGTAAACCGGGCTGGTGGGAGCGGATGGTGGGTCCGGGAAAGCCGATTGATACCGACCGTTATCATGTGATCTGCGCCAATGTAATCGGCAGCTGCATCGGTTCAACAGGGCCTGCGAGTATTGGCAACAATGGCCAGCCTTATGCGATGCGTTTTCCGGTCATCACTATTCGCGATATGGTGCGCGGGCTGATTGGCCTGCTCGATGGGCTTGGGATTGCGCGCTTGCATACGGTTGTCGGCGGATCGATGGGCGGGATGCAAGCGCTTAGCCTAGCGGCGAACTTTCCCGAGCGAGCGGAACGCGTTTTGGCGATTGCTACGACGGCGCGGCATTCGGCGCAAAACATCGCCTTTCATGAAGTTGGCCGTCAGGCGAT
>CAZTFZ010000067.1:6325-8359 GCA_964613105.1 uncultured Porphyrobacter sp.
GCGCATATCACCTATTTGTCCGAAGACGGTCTCACTGAAAAGTTCGGAAGACGCTTCCAAGACCGGCCCGACGGCACAAAGGGCGCTAAGGGCTTTGGCTTTGATGCCGATTTCCAGATTGAGAGTTATTTGCGCTATCAAGGCAGCGGCTTTTCGCAGCGTTTCGATGCCAATTCCTATCTCTATATCACGCGCGCTATGGACTACTTTGATCTAGCAGAAGAGCATGGCGGCACGCTGGCTCAGGCCTTTGCAGGTCATGGTTTGGCGCAGCAATCAGCAGGCAAGGGCGCGAGCTTTTGCTTGGTTAGTTTTGACACCGATTGGCTCTATCCCACAGCGGAAAGCCGCCACGTTGTCCATGCTCTCAACGCAGTTGGCGCGCCTGTCAGTTTTGTCGAATTGTCGGCGCCTTATGGCCATGACAGTTTCTTGCTGGAAGTTCCCGCGCTTGACCGTGTAGTGAAGGGCTTTCTCGATGGATAAGGCTTTTTCAAACACACAGAGCCTGCGTCCTGACTTGGCAGTCATTGCAAAGCAAGTTCCGCAAGGGTCACGCGTGCTAGATGTGGGTTGCGGCGATGGTATTCTCATGGCGGCTTTGCGCGATGGGCGCGGGGTCGATGCGCGCGGGATCGAGATCGATGCAGCCCAAGTTGAGCGCTGCGTTGCTCGCGGTCTGTCAGTGGTGCAAGGCGATGCCGATCATGATCTTGGCTTTTACCCTGATCATGCCTTCGATGTCGCTATCCTAAGCCAGACTTTGCAAACCGCCGCGCGGCCCGACCGAATGCTGAAAGAATTGCTGCGAGTTGGCACTCGCGCTTTTGTAAGCTTTCCCAATTTTGCCTATTGGCGAATGCGTTGGGCTTTGCTCAGCAAAGGGCGCATGCCTGTGACGCGGCACTTGCCCGTCACTTGGTATGAGACCGAAAACATCCACCACGTCACAATCAAGGATTTCGAGGTGTTGGCCGATGATTTGGGGGTTACAATTGAGAACCGCTGGTTCTTCGCGCGCGAGCAAGAAATCGGAGGCTCGGGCGCCAATTGGCGGGCAGAATACGCCCTATTTGAAGTTAGTGGTGGTCTGAGGTGAGCGGGGCCTAAATCTAGGACTGACCTACCAAGGCCCCGCTCTCTCAACTAAATAACTGCTTAGCCGGGACGGTGAATGCCGCACATTTTGTGGCCATCAGGATCAGTGAAATAGCATAGGTTCATCGTGCCCATGCTGCCTTCACGTGGGCCTGGAGGGTCTTCAATGCTAGTGCCGCCATTAGCAACTGCAACATCGTGCAGCTGGGTCACCTGTTCCAGAGAATCGCACATAAAGCCAACCGTTGCGCCATTGCTGGGTTGGGCTGGCTCACCATTGATTGGCTCGCTTACAGAAAACGTATGGCCATTGTGCATGTAGAAAAGGCGGGTTTGGCCGGTATCATTGACGTGGGCCATTGGCTCGCCCGCGCCCAGCACGCCAAGCACAGCGGTATAGAATGTCTTCGACTTCTCAATATCGTTTGAGCCGATCATTATGTGGTTTAGCATTAGTGTTCTCTCCTGAACTTTGGATGGATTGTTATGCTAGGCAAAGGGTACGACAGCTTTTCCAGCACGGCAAGCTCTTAGCCTAGGGTTCAGCTTCAACTTACTAAGGCCAATCGTCATGCATATTTCTCTTGCTCTCAGCACATTCTTCTTGGCCGTTCAGTCTACCGCTCCTTCGGATGTTGACACAGCGCCATCATCCTCAGCTCAAGCCGTCGAACTGCGCCCATTGCCACTGGAGCAACAAGCCGCGCTTAAATGCGCTGCAGCGGTCGCGGTGACCGCGCAATTGCAGGCGGCGGGCCGTTCAGAGGCGCTAAACTATCCGCCTATGGCTGAGCGTGGACAGGAGTTCTTCGTGCGCACCATCGCTAAGCTGATCGATGAAAGCGCTTTGTCCCGAGAAGCAATAGCCAATCAATTGGAGCAAGAGGCGCTTGTGTTCCAAGACCCCAAACAGCTCGATGCAACGATGCCAGCCTG
>CAZTFZ010000068.1:0-3043 GCA_964613105.1 uncultured Porphyrobacter sp.
TGACGATAAGCGGCGGCTTGAAACTGATCGAGCGATAATCGGCGGTATCTGCTTTGGGCTTGCCATACAGGACAGGTGGATTATCGCCTGTGGGATCCAACGATATGGAATGCGTCCCCTCCTCAAACAGGATTAGAGTGGACGGATTTTGTGCCCTGATACCGCCTGTTGCCCAATCGCCGCTGTGAAGCGAAAAAGGCGGACGGTCCATCCATGTACCCTCAACCCAACGGTATTGAACGGGGTTGCGCTGATATGGGCTTACCGGTTCATACAGCACGTAATCTCCGCTCAGGAGATACGCCCATTCCGAAAACAAATGATAATGAGGGCCCACCTCATTGCCTTGCTCCCCGCGTGCTGGCAGGCCAGTGCCTAACGTCGGCGGGAACTCGATAAATTTGAGATTGCTCTGCTCTCTTTTGAAGACAGTCTTGATCCGGCCATAGGGCGAGTTCGCGTCCCATGGTTGATCAGCCACATCTACGATTTCAAGCGGAACCCATGCACCTTTCGCGACGGTTGGCGCTGCCGCGGCAGTGGTGGCCGATAGGGAAAAGATGAACAAAGTTGCAAAAATAGCTTGGCGCAGCCCGTTCAAGAGGGTGTTGCCCCCCGCAGACTGCTGGGAAGCCATTCGCTCAGTCGCCTTCATGAACATTGGTGACTTTTTCGATTGGCCCATCACTGCGCGCCAATCCCTTGGCGTAGGTGATCTCCAGCCACACGGCACCATTTTCCGTCACCGGTCCCGCATCAAACGCCCAAAGGCTACGCGGAGGCTGATAGACAAAGTCGGCCTTTTCCAGACGCCTTGGCTCACCGGCACTATCGGGATCTGCGTGCTGCGCGATTGTTAGATCGCCATACAAAAGATAGCGCAGGCGATGGGCATTTTTGAAATAGCTTTTTTGGGCACCATCTGGGTGCGACCAACCCGGTGGCACTTTGATCAATTGCGCGCGGAACCCGCCCTCAGGATCGTCGCTCAACCATTTGACCAAGCGCCCTTCGACCTGCGTATCCTTCTCCCACTCAAGCACAGAACCCGAGCTGACGATCAACGGACTTTTGAAGCTGATTGAGCGATAATCGGGCACTTCTGGGTCTGGCTCACCATGGAGCACCGGTTGGCGATTGTCTGAATCGGTGAACATGTTTGCCGTGTCGCCTTCGGCAAACAAAAGCAAAGTGGCCGGATTTTGTCGGCGGATACCGCCCGTTTCCCAGTCACCGCTATGGAGCGAATAGGGCGGACGATCCAGCCACGTACCCTCTACCCAGCGATGCTGTATCGGGTTGCGTTGGTAAGGGCTAACGGGCTCATAAATCACATAGTCGCCGCCCAGAATATACGCCCATTCTGAGAAGTCGTGATAGTGCGGCCCAATCTCGTTGCCGGGACCACCGCGCGCAGGCAGACCGGTATCCCATGTCGGAGGGATCTCGATAAACTTCAGATTGGCCTTCTCGCGTTTGAATATCGTTTTGATACGACCGTAAGGCGAGCTTGCATCCCAGGACTGTTCGGCAACGTCAGAAATTTCCAGCTTAGTCCATTCGGTCTGCACCGAGCCTTCAACGGGTTCTGCATGGAGGAAGGTAAATGGGCTAAGGGCAAGTAACAGCAGAGTGGCACTGCGCAATGTGACAAATCGACCAGATATCTTGCTGGTTTGGTTACGCTCCATAAGGCTGCTCATTTAGTTCCTCCCAGAAAGCCAGTTGCTTGCAACCGTCCCTAACCCTAAATCACAATTTCTTTATCCACTTACGAAACAAATTTCCCCATATGTGTTTCTCATGATCGTATAGCGATAGTAGAGTGCCTTACATATTTCTGCTTTATCAGCGCCCAAAAGAACGAGAATCAAACATGAGCCATGCCGGTTGTTCGAAAAAGGCCTCCGCACTACAAGGGTTCACTAGAGGAAATTTGCATCTTATATGAGCCCCCTCGTTTCACATATATGGATTCTTTGATGGCGGACGATATTGTAAAGTCGGTCGGAAGGGTTCTCGCTGTTTTTGAGTTGTTCAAAGAGAAGCGGGAAGCCCTCACTGGCTCTCAGATCGCGAGTGAACTCGGCTATCCAAGTTCCAGTACGAATGCCGTTTTGAAAAGCCTTATGAAACTTGGGTATCTCTCGTGGGATACCGAAAGCAGACGTTACTTCCCTACAGTCAGCGTCACAGACCTTGGCGATTGGATTCCTGAGAATTTATTGACCAATGAAATACTCGAAATGTTGGAGGTATTGCACCAAGGAACCGGCGAAACAGTCACCCTTTCCACTCAGATCGATTTGAACATGCAGTTCGTCCGCGTTTTGCCGGGAACGTTTCCGATCTCGTTGACAATGCGAGAGGGCTACCTCGGTCCACTATTTGGTTCGGCAGTGGGCACGGCTTGCCTTAGCCAACTCAGCGACAGCCAAATTGGCAAATTGCTAAACAGGGAAACTCTAAGGGGTGCAAGTGAGTCAGATCAGATGCCACTAGCCGAAGTCATGACCGAAGTAGAGGCAGCGCGTAGCCGTGGATATGCAGTTGGATATGATCGGATTTTGCAGGACACCGGTGCCGTTGCGATGGTGGTCCCAAACCAACCCAAATTCGTTATCGGCGTTGGTGGGCTATCGCCGCGGATACAACGCAATGAAGCCGCGATCGTAGAGCTAATGCAAAAAACCATCGCCAACCCTGATGAGGCGCCGGCATTAGCGTAAGACTGAAGATTGGTACCGAGCTTGCCGAGACTGATCGTTCATCTCTGGCAACCGGTTGAGGCAAGCAAGTGAAAGTCAGCCAACTGCGAAAGTCCTAACACCCGCTCGAAGATATCTTGACGACACTATTGTCGCCGCCTGAGCTTACAAATATCGCGCCATTTTCGTCCACCGCGATGCCAACCGGTGCATTGCTGGCAAGGCGGTGATCAGGGCGTGCAAGGCGCAGGCCTCTTGCCAATAATGTGCGCGTTCCATCTGTCAGGCTGATTGCAGAGACGCGTCCTCTGGTGGCTTCGGCAATGGCAAGGCGC
>CAZTFZ010000068.1:3143-8218 GCA_964613105.1 uncultured Porphyrobacter sp.
TGGCAAGGCGCATCAGTTGACCGCTCTGCGCATCAGCGATGATAATATCGCCACTTGAAGTGAGCACAATACCGCGCGGAGCCTGAATCTGATCGCTTGTGAAAACCACTTCATTGGTAGCGCGGTCGATGATAGTGACCGTGCGCGAATCAATCTCGGTTGTGACGATATGCTCGTTATTGGCCGCGATGGCAGAGGATCATCCCTTGAACCACATATCCGCGTTTCGCGTCACTTCATGCGTATCAGGATCGAGAAATCTGTAACCAAAAGGGTCGGCAATAAGGATTGCCTCTTCGCCCTCGCGTATGGCGGTCGTCATGCCAAGTGGTAGGGTGAAGGATGCGGACGTTACCGTCCATTTGTCCATCGTCTTGGGATCAAACCCGGTCACTCCGCCGACCGCAAGCTCTGCCACATAGATAATACCGTCTGCATCAATCGCCAGATTGTCGAGCGGGGGTGTGAACTGCGTGACAATGCGCGACTGCCCAGTTTCGGTTTGGGTGAAATACAGGTCACCAGTCGCAAAATCGACGCTCCAGAGATTGCCGTCTGCATCCACTTTGAGAGCGGCGATCAATCCCACATCATCTGCGACGACTTCGGATTCCCCTGTCTCGATATCAATTGCGAGCAGTTCATTCTGCCGGAAACTCGGCGCGTAAAGCCCGCCATCGGGTCCAAAGTCAAAGCCGTTAAGGCGCCACTTGTTCTTTGCCACAAGCCGCTTCGGCGTGCCCTTGGCAAGGTCCAGTTCCCACAAACCGTTTTCGCCAGAACGCGACGATTGGGCAAAAAGCAAACGGCCATCGTCGCGAAGCGCGATCGGGTTAACCCGGGGCAATCCTGTCGCAACGACTTCTGGCATTCCGCCCGGGCGCTGGATCCGGATCTCTCCGCTGGAATAGGCGGTCCAGGCGAGCCAACCTTCAACCGGGCTTCCCGCCTGACCAATCGCCACGTCATCAGATTCGCCATAGGGTGATGGCACAGCAAAGGTGGTGTGGCCGGTCTCGGGATCAATTCGATACACCGCCTGACCATGAATGCTGGTGCCATAAATCATGCCGTCCGGCCCGACATCAATCCCCTCAATCGCCTGAATCAAAGAACCCGGAACGGCTACCTCGACGGTCGAACAGCGCAGGCTGCTCGGCGGCGAGGCATGACTGATCGACATGGGCATGGCCAAGACAGCCAGCGTTGCGCAAACTGTCCCGGATCGCATGACCATTGCATCCTCACATCACATTGCAGGCGAGAGTTCGAATCTCACCCGGCACTTTAGGTTAATCGACACGTGCAACGTGATCGAAACTTGGCACGTTCACATATTCATGACCGTTCAACCTGCCCTGCATGTAGTCAGGAACTTCTGTTTCGGGGTAGACACAGACCAAGACTTCACAGGCACCTTGGCGAGCCTCTGCAACCTTCTGGTACATTTCAGAATACCAAAAGGTTCTGGCCGCGTCTTGGCTTGGGAAGCGCGCAACAACGGTGAAGCCTGTCTTGGGAAATTCGCCTTCGAAGATGTCAATTGGTTGTCCGCCTGAATAGATATAATAGCCACTCGTCGTCGGATACATTTCAGAACCAAAAAGCTGCCGGAGATACTCTTGCATACGAGGAGAGGTTTCCAGAGTATGATCCCCGTCCGTCACGGTGCCCTGTACAATCATAAGAACAGGCCCGTCATGCAATGCTACTTCACTCATCTTACTCTCCATCCAGTTGGTTTTTTTGACTCCATCACGCAGACAAGCGCTTTGCGTGCCATGCGACGTGATCTTCCATGAAAGTTGAAATGAAGAAGTATGAGTGATCATACCCCTCCTGCATTCGGATATCCGCTTTCATCCCGGCGTTGCTGCAAGCATCGTGGAACAGATGTGTTTGCAACTGCTCTTCCAGGAAATTGTCTGTAGTCCCTTGGTCGACCAAAATATGATCAACGCGAGCACCGTCTTCGATCAGCGCAACCGCATCATATTCACGCCACGCCGCGCGATCCTCCCCCAGATAGCGTGATAGCGCCTTGTCACCCCATGGCACTTGGCTGGGCGCAACGATGGGTGAGAAGGCGCTTACCGAACGGTAACGCTCGGGATTGCGCAAAGCGATTGTCAGCGCGCCATGCCCGCCCATCGAATGACCAGTGATAGACTGTCGCTCCAGATCAACGGGAAAATGCTCCGCCAGCAGAGTGGGGAGTTCGCTCTCAATATAGGAACGCATGCGGTAGTGCTTGGCCCAAGGCTCGCGCGTCGCATCGACGTAAAATCCTGCGCCTTTGCCAAAGTCGTATTCATCCGAAGCATCCGGCACATCATCGCCGCGCGGACTGGTGTCAGGCGCGACAAAGATAATCCCATGTTCGGCACAGGCGGCGCGGTATTCGCCCTTCTCCATAACATTGGCGTGCGTGCAAGTGAGGCCCGAAAGATAGGTCAGCACTGGCAGCTTGGTGCCCGGTTCATGGTCAGGCACGAACAATGCAAAAGTCATCTCGGTGCCGGTCTCTGCCGAGCAATGCGTGTAGACACCTTGCACGCCGCCGTGGCTGCGGTTTTCAGATACGGTCTCCATCAAAAGACCACGACGGATCGGATGCTTTCACCTGCATGCATCAGGTCAAAGCCTTTGTTGATTTCCTCAAGGCTAAGCCGGTGCGTGATCATCGGGTCGATCTGAATTTTGTCGTTCATATACCAGTCGACGATTTTGGGCACATCGGTGCGACCTTTTGCCCCGCCAAAAGCTGTGCCGCGCCAATTGCGGCCTGTTACCAGTTGGAACGGTCGCGTGGCGATTTCCTTGCCCGCCTCCGCCACACCGATGATGATCGATGTTCCCCAGCCCTTGTGACAGCTTTCAAGAGCCTGGCGCATTACATCGGTATTGCCGGTGCAGTCGAAAGTATAATCCGCCCCGCCATCCAGCATTGCGACCAGATGCGCGACGACATCTGAGGTCTCTTTTGGATTGACGAAATCGGTCATGCCGAACTTGCGCCCCCATTCCTCGCGAGCGGGATTGATATCGACACCAACGATGCGGTCAGCGCCCGCCATCTTCGCGCCTTGCAGCACGTTGAGGCCGATGCCGCCAAGGCCGAACACCGCGACATTATCGCCCGGCTGAACCTTCGCCGTATTGGTCACAGCGCCCACGCCTGTGGTGACACCGCAACCGACGTAGCAGCTGGTCTCAAACGGCGCGTCCGTGCGGATCTTGGCCACCGCAATCTCTGGCAGAACGATGAAGTTCGAGAAGGTCGAGCAACCCATATAGTGATAAATGGTCTCGCCTTTGTAAGACATGCGGCTCGTACCATCAGGCATCAGCCCCTTGCCCTGCGTCTCGCGGATCGCGCTGCACAGGTTCGTCTTGCCGCTCAGGCACATTTTGCACTGGCGGCACTCAGGCGTGTAGAGCGGGATCACGTGATCATCGGGGGCCACGCTGGTCACGCCAGCGCCCACCTCGCGCACGATGCCAGCACCTTCATGGCCCAAAACGCTGGGGAAGATCCCTTCGCTATCGAGCCCGTCAAGCGTGTAGGCATCGGTGTGACAAATGCCTGTCGCCCTAATCTCGACCAAAACCTCGCCAGCCTTGGGACCTTCCAAATCAAGCTCAACGATCTCAAGCGGTTTCTTGGCTTCAAATGCAACAGCGGCGCGGGTTTTCATCGAGACACTCCAAATCCAATACTCTGAATTCTGTTAAATGCGCTCAGAAAAATTTGCGCCTTTGAGCTTGGATTGCACTCAAATTGTTCGGGAAAATGTTCATAGCCCATTCTGGAGACATCACACCAATTTCATATATGTGTCAATGCAATTTACATATGCGTCAATGCAATTTACGATCAACCGGCCAGAAAATGGAAGGAAGGGCAGATGAAGAGTTATCTAGCACTGTGCGAAGACGGCAACGACGTGGAAGAGCTCCGGCAAACTGAACTCGCAAAGCACCTTGAATATGTCGAGACAGTGCTTGATGGGTTTCAGGTGGCTGGGCCGCTGCGCGAAATAGGGACCGTGGGAATCGGCGCCAGTTGTTTTATATACAAAGCTGAAACGCTTGAAGCCGCAAAACGTCTCTTGACCAACGATCCTTACCACGCTGCAGGCATTTATGCGCAAGTGCGCTGGTTTGAATTCATTCCAGCCGCCGGAGATTGGGTTGGCGGAAAGAACTGGGAAGCCGCAGCAGCAATTACCAACGCCGGAGAATGGAAAGACTGACGTACATCGCTTTGTCGTTCATGAAATGCAGTGACGCAGCAATTCTCTTAGCTCGGCCCGCTGATGAGTTAGCGATATGAGTTTCAAAACTTTCTCAGAAACAGGTAAAAGCTCGGCCAGAATTCAGATTGACCAAACCATAATTATCAACTCTCGATAATTGAATACATTCATCACTATATCTTTGCTGGCAAATGGTACCTGCAAAAGAGCTTGCCAACACATTACCCATTTGAGCGAAGGTTGACGCTTGGGGCAGACCTTGTGACTGCAATCCGGTCTTGATAGTCTTGGCGGCAGTGCTAACTCCATCCAATCAACGAATGCTTGTAAGGATTTCCTTAAATGGTTGATGCGCCCGCCCAGGCACAAAGCAAAGACAATCTTGTTGCCTGTATTAAACAACTTGATGAGCGCCTGCGTTGGTTAAGCTCTTGGATGATCCATAACGCCAACAATATTCGGCCTAAGCGAGACGGCTTAAAGGTCGGCGGACATCAGGCAAGCTGCTCCTCAATGACAGCAATCATAGCTGCGCTGTATTTTCACGGCTTACGCCCGCAAGATAAGGTCGCTTTGAAGCCGCATGCGGCGCCAGTTCTCCACGCCATCCATTACCTGCTCGACGAACAATCGCGTGAAAAAATGGAAAAGTTCCGCGGCCTCGGCGGAGTTCAAAGCTATCCCAGCAGGACCAAAGATACGATACCGATTGATTTCTCAACTGGCTCGGTTGGCCTCGGTGTGGCGATCACTGCATTCGCTTCGTTGGCGCAAGACTATCTTATCGCACATGGCCATCATGCCGAGCAGAACGCC
>CAZTFZ010000069.1:0-8207 GCA_964613105.1 uncultured Porphyrobacter sp.
GAATTGGGAGAGCGCACAGGGCGCAAATGGCCAGAACGCGATAGCTTCCTAGAACGCATGATGCCTATCCATCAACGTCAGGGCAGCCTTGATACAGTCTCTCTCATTGATGGATCAGTGCTGGTCAATAAGCCGTTTGAGGGCGCTATGGATGCTCTACAAGGTCGCCCAGCCCAGCGCGAAGTTGACCGCCGTTTCGTCTATGTCGATCCGCGCCCAGACCGCTTTAGCGCGATCAAAGAAGTCGATGACCGCCCTGTCGGCTTTTTCGCGGCCATTTTCGGTTCGCTTTCCACAATTCCTCGCGAACAGCCCATTCGCGACAATTTAGAAGCGCTCGAAGAGCAAAGCCGCAATGCGCTCAAGCTAAGGCGGATTTTGATGGGTCTTAGGCCCGAGATTGAAAATGCGATTGAGAGGCTATTCGGACGTACGCTGTTTTTGGATCGTCCCACACCAAAGCGCTTGATCATTTGGCGCCGTAAAGCCCAACAGGCCGCTGCGGAACGTGCAGGCTATGCCTTCCATTCTTACGCTCAAACCAAGTTTACAGGCATTTTGGCGCGGCTCGCCCGCCTCGTCCACTCTGCCGCACCTGATATTGGCTTGCCTGATGAAAGCGCGATTGAAGAGACATTGCGCCAAGAATTGGTCAAGCGCGATCTCGATACGCTCGCTGGGGATAGCGGCGGGGCCAATGATGCTGCCATCGCTTTTTTCCGGGCGCATGACATTGGCTTTCGGATCCGGCGATTGCGGCTGCTCGTCCGGCGGATCTCACGCGATTGGGAGGCAGACCCTAATATTCCTGACGATGCTTTGGAACGCGCCCGCGATGTCATTTACGAGATCATGGCGCTCTATATCGAGCGGGAGACATTGGAAGGCCTTGGCCCTGATTTCGCGCCCATCGCCGAGAATGTGCTGAACGATCCTGCGGCAGTTTTGGACTATCTGGAAAAGAAGCGCCTCTTGCCTCAATTGGACGAGCAGGCGGAGGCAATGATTGCCGCTGCGCTTGAGGAAATGCCCAAAGACCTTAAGCGGCGGATGCTGCTGACCTATTTGGGCTTCCCATTCTACGACATAGCGACATTGGCGCTCTTGCCCGACGAAGGCAGGAGGGAATTTGACCCCATTAAGGTTGATCGCATTTCGCCAGAAGACGCTCGCTCGATCCGAAAGGGCGGGACCAAAGCAACACTGCGCGGCACAGAGTTTTACAATTTCGGAGCCTTTTTCTCACGCGCCTATCGCGAGAATGACTATCTTTGGGGCCGCCTGCACGGGGCAGAACGGATGATCGACTTGGTCTGCTCAACCTTGGAGGAGCGTCTCGACGACACTGACTTTTTCGCCCTCAAGCGCGACGCCTTTCTCGCAATCTTAGGCGAAGAAGAACACGCTGGACGCTGCAACCCCAAAATGATCGCCGAATTGCGAGCGGAAGTTATTGAGCGATTGGGAGAACCAACCGCGCCCTAAGTCTTCCTAAGCCCGCTAATTGCCCTGCAACTGGCCTTAAAGGCTGTCGAAAATCGCGCCTGTAAAAGCATCGGCACTGATAAAGCCTGAGCCAGCATCAAAATTGCTCAACGGATTGGCCGCAATCACTTCATCGCGCGCTGCGCCATCCGCAGCAGCAGCTTTGACTGCCTCGACGGCCTCACCGATCATTTGGCGATAGGCGATCAATTCTGCCTTATTGGACATCGCTCCATGGCCTGGAATAACTTGTGTCTCATCATCAATCTGGCGGATCACCGCATCGAGCGTGTTCATCAAGTTAATCACATTGCCGCCCGACCGTGTGTCGACAAAGGGAAAGCCAGCAATCTTGAAATATAGATCGCCCATATGGACCACATTGGCTTCGCGCCAGAACACCACGCTATCGCCATCTGTATGGCCGCCGCCTGTGAAAATCACATCCGTACGATTGCCATTGAGATGCATTGTTACGCCTTGGTCAAATGTCACCACAGGCAGCGCCGCTTTGGGCGCAGGGGCAATCGGGCGAGCGCCCTCACGCCCAGCGGCCAATCGGCTGCGCACATTGCTATGGGCAAAGATAAGAGCGCCCTTATTGCCCAGATTTTCGTTTCCGCCAGTGTGATCACCGTGAAAATGGGTGTTGATGACATATTCAACCGGCGTCGCGCCTAGTTCGGCAATTGCAGCTTCGATCTTGCCTGTCAGCGGCGCAAATTGATCATCAATAAGCACAGTGCCATCTTCGCCATGGCTAACGCCAATATTGCCGCCAGCCCCAAACAACACAGCAATGCCGGGGGCAATTTCTTGAGCGGTAACAGTGACATCCTCAAAATTGCGCTGCGCATTTGCAGGTGCAACCAAAGCCCCAAGGCCTGCCGCGCCCAATGCAGCAAGGCCCAGGAATTGTGAATTTTTTGCAAGCGCCATAGCGAAGTCCTCTCGAAAGTTTGCGCCAAGAGCCTAGGCAAAGCCCGCGCTTATGTCGAGTGGTACGAAATGCATAGACAGCCCAAAAGGCCTGACATTGCTGCGCGCTCTTAAGCGCCCAAAACATCCTTGAGCTTGTCGAAGAAACCTCGGCTTTCAGGGCATTCATCGCCCGTTTCCGTCTCGCGGAATTGTTCGAGTAGCTCCCTTTGAGCTTTGCTCAATTTCGTCGGCGTTTCGACAGCGATCTCGACTACCAAATCACCGCGCCCACGCCCTTGCAAAACGGGCATTCCAGCACCGCGCTGGCGCAATTGCTTGCCCGATTGAATACCCTTGGGAATATCGAGCCGAACGGTCTCGCCATCCATATCGGGAATGCAAATCTCGCCGCCCAAGGCAGCGGTCGTAAAGCTGATCGGAGCGCGGGTGAGCAAAGTGGTGCCTTCGCGCTCAAAAATTTCGTGCCGCTTAATATGGACGAAGATGTAAAGATCGCCGGAGGGAGCGCCATGCGGCCCCGCCTCGCCCTTGCCGGTCAGGCGAATGCGCGTGCCGGTATCAACGCCCGGCGGAATATCGACTTGCAGCAATTGCGGCTGGTCGCTGCGCCCTTCTCCGCCGCAATCGCGGCACGGGGTTGTGATGACTTCGCCGCGTCCGTGGCAATTGGGGCATGGCCTCTCGACCACGAAAAAGCCCTGTTTGGCACGAACTTGGCCAACGCCGCCGCACATATTGCAAGCACGCTTGCCGGTGCCAGGTGTTGCGCCGCTGCCATCGCAAGTGTCGCATGACTGGCTGACTTCGATTTCAATCTCGGTTTCTTTGCCATGGAAGGCATCTTCCAGCGAAATTTCCATGTCATAGCGCAAATCTGCGCCGCGGCGCATTTGCTGGCGACCGCCGCCACCTCCGCCGCCGAAAGCCTGCCCAAAGATCGTCTCGAAGATATCGCCAATGTCGCCGAAATCTTGCTGGCCGCCGCCGCCGCCAAAACCGCCGGGTCCGCCTTGCTGAAAGGCTGCGTGGCCAAAGCGATCATAGGCTGCGCGCTTTTGCGGGTCTTTCAAGATTTCATAGGCTGCGCCAACAGCCTTAAACTGGGCTTCGGCCTCTGCATCACCCGGATTGCGGTCGGGGTGAAGCTTCATCGCAAGCTTGCGATAAGCAGATTTGAGCGTTGCCGCATCCGCATCGCGCGCAACGCCCAATAGCTCATAAAAATCGATCTCAGAGCCGGCCATCATGCACCCTTACATCACAAGCAAACAGCAAACTTTCCGCCCTATCGTCGATGCGCCCTGCACTGCACAAATGGGCATCAAACAATAGGGCGGAGAAGTTCAAACGCGTTTAGTCTTTGCTGTCTTCATCAACCTCTGAAAACTCAGCGTCGACAACGTCTTCGTCAGCCCCAGAGGCATTGTCCGCATCCGCTGCATCACCGCCATCAGCGGGGCCAGCGGCTTGCTCTTTTTCGTAGATTTGCTGACCCATTTTCATGGCCACTTCGGTCAATTCCTGCGCTTTGGCTGAAATTGCCTCAGCATCATCGCCCTCAAGCGCTGTCTTCAGCTCGGCAATCTTGCCTTCGACCTCTGCCTTAAGGTCAGCGTCAATCTTATCGCCATGCTCTTCAAGCTGCTTTTCAGTCGCATGGACAAGGCTGTCGGCCTGATTGCGCGCTTCGACGCTTTCCTTGCGCTTCTTGTCTTCCTCGGCAAATTTCTCTGCATCCTGAACCATTTGGTCGATGTCAGAATCTGACAATCCGCCAGAGGCTTGGATTTTGATCGTTTGCTCTTTGCCAGTGCCTTTGTCTTTGGCCGACACATTGACGATGCCGTTGGCATCAATGTCAAAGGTCACCTCAACCTGCGGAACACCGCGCGGCGCTGGCGGAATGCCAACCAGATCGAACTGACCCAGCAGCTTGTTGTCAGCCGCCATTTCGCGTTCGCCTTGGAACACGCGGATCGTCACAGCCTGCTGATTGTCTTCAGCGGTAGAGTAGGTCTGCGTCTTCTTGGTCGGGATCGTCGTGTTGCGATCGATCATGCGAGTGAACACGCCGCCCAATGTCTCAATGCCCAGCGACAGTGGTGTCACATCGAGCAGCAGGACGTCTTTAACGTCGCCTTGCAAGACGCCCGCTTGAATGGCAGCGCCCATGGCAACCACTTCGTCAGGGTTGACGCCAGTGTGCGGCTTAGCGCCGAAGAACTTCTCAACCACTTCGTGAACCTTGGGCATACGGGTCATGCCGCCCACCAAAATCACTTCGTCAATTTCGTCTTTCGAAATGCCAGCATCGCTCAAAGCCTTCTTGCAGGGATCAAGCGTGCGCTGAACCAAATCGCCAACCAGCTTCTCAAGGTCAGCGCGGCTGATCGTCTCAACCAAGTGCAAAGGCGTACTAGAGCCGCCATCCATACGCGCGGTGATAAATGGCAGATTGACTTCGGTCGATTGCGAGCTCGACAGTTCAATCTTCGCCTTTTCAGCGGCTTCTTTCAGGCGTTGGAGCGCAAGCTTATCGCTCTTGAGATCCATGTTCTCTTTCTTAGAGAAGGCCTCTGCTAGATAATCGACAATCGCATTGTCAAAATCTTCGCCGCCTAGGAAAGTGTCGCCATTGGTTGACTTAACCTCGAACACGCCATCGCCAATCTCTAGGATCGAGATATCGAATGTGCCGCCGCCAAGATCGTAAACCGCGATTGTCTTGCCGTCGTTCTTCTCAAGACCATAGGCAAGCGCGGCGGCGGTAGGCTCGTTGATGATACGCAAAACTTCCAAGCCAGCGATTTGGCCTGCGTCTTTAGTGGCCTGACGTTGAGCATCGTTGAAGTATGCCGGCACAGTGATAACGGCCTGCGTTACAGTCTCGCCAAGATAGCTCTCGGCGGTTTCTTTCATCTTTTGCAGGATGAATGCAGACACTTGGCTAGGCGAGTAATTCTCACCCCCAGCCTCAACCCAAGCGTCGCCATTTTTGCCTTTGACGATATCATAAGGGACAAGGTCCTTATCTTTCTTGGTCAAGGGATCATCAAAGCGGCGGCCGATAAGGCGCTTAATCGCAAACAGAGTGTTGTCGGGATTGGTAACAGCCTGACGTTTGGCCGGTTGACCAATCAAGCGCTCTTCATCCTTGGTAAAAGCAACAATCGAGGGCGTCGTGCGGGCGCCTTCGGAATTTTCAATAACCTTGGGTTTGCCCCCGTCCATGACCGACACACAGCTGTTCGTGGTGCCAAGGTCGATACCGATAACTTTGCTCATTGATACCCCATATTCTCTTAATGTTAGACGCCGCTTTTGGGGCACTCCTAATGGCGAACCCTCGGGCGGCTTGTTGTATGCTTTGCGATATAGGTGCGCTTTTTCTTGGCACAAGGGACGCGCTCAGCTAGTTTTCCCAAAGGAGCAACTGCGCGGCGCAAGCTTGGGCGGTTTGCTTGGGGAAAGAGAGAGGGAAATCGAGATGACCAAACAGGCAATAAGGGCCGCCGCAATTGGGCTTGGCGCACTGGCAATAAGCGCTTGTTCCAGCGGTGCAGACGAAGCAGTGGTTGACGAAACACCCGATGGCGTTGCCGGTTTGGAAATCAGCGATGCCAGCATGCGGCTTCCGCCAGTTGAAGGCAATCCAGCAGCGATCTATTTCACCGCATCGCTAACTGGTGAGGACAATATCTCGATCCGCAAGGCCGATGTCGAAGGCGCGGCCAATGCGCAAATCCACGAGACTGTGGATGTCGATGGTAAAGCAACCATGGGCGAGAGCTTGCCCGTGCTGGTCAAAGCTGGCGAGAGCGTGGTCTTTGAGCCGGGAGGACGGCACATCATGGCTTTTGATCTTGCGCCTGATATGAATGTGGGCGGCACGACAGAGGTCACTCTGACGATTGCAGGCGGCGATAAGCACAGTTTCGAAGTGCCGATTATGGCCGCCGGAGCTGACCGCTAAGAAAAAGCGGTCGCAAGCTTGAAGTCACACATTCTTGACGAGCAGCATGACCAAGATTGAAGAGCAATTCTTATCTCCTGCCTGCCCAGCGGGTGGTGAGCGCCCTCTAACCGTGGGTGAAATCGCAATTGTGCGTTCTGTCTTTGGCGATGCAATCGACTATAGCGAGGTCATGATCCGGCGCCGCAAATGGTTCCCGCTTCAACCCAAAAGAGTGACGATGGCGCCGCGCGGCCATTTGCATTTTCACCCTGACAGCCATGCCTATTGCGACGATTTTGCGAATGAAAGCATCATCCGGCAAGGGCTGCTCGTCCATGAAATGACGCATGTTTGGCAGACGCAAACAAAAGGGCGCTGGTATCTGGTGCTCAACCGCATGCCATGGGCGCGCTATGACTACTCCCTTGTGCCCGGATGGCCGCTCACCAAATATGGGATTGAGCAGCAGGCTATGATTGTCCAGCACGCGTTTTGGCTGAGGAACGGCGTTCGCGTGGCCGGTATCGCCGACCCATCAGCCTATGATTTGCTGGTTAGTTTTGCCGGAGCGACTGGGCCGCTTGCATAAGCATCTGCCCGCCATTTGCACCGTTTACTCCGGCCTTTTGGCAACACCCACCATGGCAGGGCGCAGCAAACGATCCTTGATCATATAGCCCGCCTGCATTTCCTGGACGACTGTACCGGGTTCCTCATCAGCAGTGGGAATTTCGATCATCGCTTGATGTTGATTGGGGTCGAGCGGCAAGCCAACAGATGCAATCCGTGTGATGCCGTGTTGTCCGAAAACCTTATCAAGCTCTCGCTGGGTCGCTTCGATCCCTGCAACAAAGCCCTTCATCTTTTCATCGTCGCGCAATTCATCGGGCAAAGCATCAACGGCGCGGGCCAAATTATCAGAGACGCTCAACACATCACGAGCAAAGCCGCTTGCGGCAAAATTGCGAGCGTCCTGCATGTCTTTTTCAAGCCGGCGACGCACGTTCTGCGTTTCGGCCTTAGCGTATAGCACATCCTGCTTAGCCGCCTCTAAGTCGGTGTTAAGCGCGTCTAAATCGCTCTTCAACGCTGCCACATCATCGCTCAATTCAGAGCCTTCTGTATCATCGCCATCATCTAGCATGGACGCAGGCACGCCTTCTAATTCTGCTTGCGCAGCATCATCCATGGCGTCGGCATTGGCTTGCTTTTTGTCATTGCTCACGAGAAATATTTTCCAAACTTATCTAATGCGTTTGCCCAAAGAATGGGCTGTGAAATCAACCATGGGGACGACCCGAGCGTAATTCAACCGCGTCGGACCAATAACGCCAAGAACGCCGACCACCCGCCCCTCAGCATCGCGATAGGGCGAGGCAATAACCGAAGAGCCCGACAGCGAAAACAGCCTATTTTCGCTGCCAATAAATATCCGCGTTGCCTGTGCAAGCTGTGCTCGCTCCAAAAGGCCAGCGACCGATTGCTTATTCTCAAGATCGTCGAGCAGTGATCGAACACGCTCGATGTCGCCAAGGGCTGCATCATCCAGCAAGCGTGATTGGCCGCGCACGATCAGCACTGGTCTGCGGTCCGCATCCTTGCTCCAAACCGCCAAGCCTCTTTGCACCAGAGCAGCGCTCGCCTGATCGAGTTGGCTTTGCTCGCTAGCAATTTCCGCGCTGATGGCTTGAACCGCTTCGCTGAGCGTCTTGCCCTGCACTCTTGCAGTTAGGTAATTGCTGGCCTGTTCAAACGTGCTCAGGCTTTGTTGCTGGCCAAGGTCAACCACGCGATTTTCGACATGGCCATCATCGCCAACCAGCAC
>CAZTFZ010000070.1:0-8157 GCA_964613105.1 uncultured Porphyrobacter sp.
TTCATATGCGGGTGATCGCGGGCTTCATCAAGCGGCAAAACCGGCGCGAAACACGCATCTGTACCCTCTAGCATTGCGCACCATTCGTCCTGCGATTTGGTCTTGAACATTGCGGTCAGCTTGGCGGTGTAATCATCCCAATTGTTCGGGTCCATTTGGGCATTGGCAAGCTCTTCAGGCGCACGCGATTTGGCCAGCAATTCGGCATAAAATTGCGGCTCAATTGAACCCAAGCTAATTTCCTTGCCATCTGCGCATTCATAGCAGCCGTAGAAATGCGAAGCGCCGCCCAACATCCCTTCGCCGCGAACGGTGGTAAGAGCAGGGTTGTTACGACTACCGAAGAAAAAGCTCATCAGGCTGGTAACGCCATCTACAATCGCTGCATCGACAACTTGGCCCTTGCCTGAGCGTTCGCGTTCGAACAAAGCCGCCAAGATGCCCAATGCGCAATACATCGAACCCCCGCCAAAATCGCCAACCAGATTTTGCGGCGGAACGGCTGTGTCGCCTTTGCGGCCAATTGCATCGAGCGCGCCAGTGATAGCGATGTAATTGATGTCATGCCCTGCGGCTTGTGACAGCGGACCCTCTTGGCCCCAACCCGTCATCCGAGCGATGATCAGCCGCGGATTATGCGCCAAAAGCGTATCAGGCGCAAAGCCAAGCCGCTCCATCACGCCGGGACGAAAGCCCTCAACAACCACATCGGCAGCGCCCATCGCCTTCATGCAAAACTCGCGGCCCTCTTCGCTTTTCACATCAACCGCGACGCGGTGGCGCGCGCGTTCAACAACTGCATTGCTGACCTTTGTGCCTTGGCGCTCAATCCGCACGACTTCTGCGCCCATATCCGCAAGCAACATCGCCACATGTGGGCCCGGGCCAATGCCGGTGAACTCTACGACCCTAAGCCCGGTTAATGGTCCTTTGCTGCTGCCTTCACTCATCACAATCCCTCTTTTCAATGTCCTTAGCGCTTATCTTTGCCGCTATGCGTAGCGAATTACAAATCTGCACACTTAAACGTGATCTTAGGGCATCTATGCGAACAGCCCGATTTGGCAAGTCTGACCCTTTCTACAGGCCCTTTATCCATGGCCATATAGATGCAGGGCACAATGGGCTGACTACATACCCTGCAAGCAAGCGTTGGTTGCGCTAATGCTAGAGAACGATAAATGACCCTTCGAAAATAGGGGCATCAACAAAAGATGCCTTAGATCATAGAGCTTTTACCAATGTCGAATTTATCTCCCCAAACCCTGACGCATCTCGAACGCCTTGAGGCAGAGGCTATTCATATCATGCGCGAGGTCGTGGCCGAGGCTACGAACCCCGTCATGCTCTATTCGGTCGGCAAAGACAGCTCGGTCATGCTGCATCTGGCGCGCAAGGCCTTTTATCCTTCGCCGCCGCCCTTTCCAATGCTGCATGTCGCCAGCGGATGGGATTTTCAGGCGCTGCTCGATCACCGCGATAAAACGGTCAAAGAGTACAATCTTGAGCTGATTGTTGCCAAAAACGAGGATGCCGAAGAACAAGGCATCAACCCTTTTGACACTGGCAGCGCTCTTTATTCGCAAGCCCAGCTGACCGACCCGCTGAAACGCGCTTTGACCAAACATGGTTTTGATGCAGCCTTTGGCGGCGCTCGCCGTGATGAGGAAAAGGCCCGCGCAAAAGAGCGCGTCTTTTCTTTCCGAAGCGCCAGCCACACTTGGGACCCTAAGAACCAGCGGCCCGAATTGTGGAACCTTTACAATGCCCGCAAAAAGGAAGGCGAGAGCATTCGCGTCTTTCCCATATCCAATTGGACTGAGCTTGATATTTGGCAATATATCCAAGCAGAAAAGATCGACATTGTGCCGCTCTATTACTCATCGCCGCGCCCCACTGTGGAGCGCGATGGGCTGATCTTGGTGGTCGATGACGACCGCTTCCGGATGGAGCCGGGCGAAGAAGTGGTAACGCAGCCAGTGCGATTCCGCACATTGGGCTGCTACCCGCTAACCGGCGCAACCCAAAGCGAGGCGACCGGGCTTTCTCATATCATCCAAGAAATGCTGCTTGCGACCGGATCAGAGCGCCAAGGACGCGCTATCGACAAAGGCGAAAGCGCCTCGATGGAAGCGAAGAAACAAGAGGGGTATTTCTAATGAGCAAAACCTCTTCTGGCCGCCCGCAATATGAAGCCGATGCATTGATCGGCGAAGATATTGAGGCCTATCTCGCCCAGCATAGCCGCAAAGACATGCTGCGCTTTATTACCTGCGGCAGCGTGGATGATGGCAAGTCGACCCTCATTGGACGACTGCTATATGACGCAAAGATGGTTTTTGAAGACCATTTGGACACGCTCGAAAGCGACAGCAAAAAACAAGGCACACAGGGGCAAGAAATTGACTTTGCCTTGCTGGTCGATGGGCTTGCCGCTGAACGCGAGCAAGGGATAACGATCGACGTTGCCTACCGCTTTTTCACGACGGAAAAGCGCAAATTCATCGTCGCCGATACGCCCGGACACGAGCAATACACCCGCAATATGGTAACCGGCGCATCCACCGCTGACCTTGCCGTCATCTTGATCGATGCGCGCAAGGGCGTTTTGGTCCAGACACGGCGGCATTCTTATCTGTGCAATCTCTTGGGCATCAAAAACATCGTTTTGGCAGTCAATAAGATGGATCTCGTCGATTACGATGAGGCCACTTACAACCAGATTTTGGCCGACTACCGCGCTTTTGCCACTGAAATTGGGATTGAGGACTTCACTGCGATCCCGCTGTCAGGCCTTAAGGGCGACAATATCACAGCGCGCTCTGACACAATGCCATGGTATTCTGGCGACAGTCTGATCGATCATTTGGAAAGCGTGCCTGTGGCGAGCACCGTTCGCCAAGACGCCGCATTCCGGTTGCCGGTCCAATGGGTCAATCGGCCCAATCTCGATTATCGCGGCTTTGCCGGACAAATCGCCAGCGGCACTGTGAAGCCGGGCGATGCAGTGCGCGTTTTGCCATCAGGTAAAACCAGCACGGTCAAGACAGTTTCCTTGTTCGACCAAGATCTAGACGAAGCGATTGCCGGCCAATCTGTCACTGTGACGCTGACGGACGAGGTTGATTGTTCGCGCGGCGATGTGCTGGCGGCTGCCGACACTCCTCCGCAAGTGGCCGATCAGTTTGAAGCCACAGTGGTGTGGATGGATGACGAAGCAATGAAGCCGGGCCGCGGCCTATGGCTCAAGCTCGCCAGCCAGCAAGTGACCGCAACGCTGCAAGCGCCCAAGCACGAAATCAACGTCAACACGATGGAGCAGCTTGCCGCCAAAACGCTGGAGCTAAATTCTATCGGTGTCGTCGAAGTCACCACAGATCGCCCGCTTGTGTTTGAAAGCTTTGCTGACAATCCGGCGCTGGGCGGCTTTATCCTGATCGACAAATTGACCAATCGCACGGTTGGCGCTGGCATGTTGCACTTCTCGCTAAGGCGCGCACAAAACGTGCATTGGCAAGCAGTCGATATCACTCGCGAAGACCATGCGGTGATGAAGAACCAAGCCCCGCGCGTGCTCTGGTTCACAGGCCTTTCGGGCTCGGGCAAATCGACCATCGCCAATGAGGTCGAAAAGCAATTGCATTTGATGAACCGCCACACATTCCTGCTCGATGGTGACAATATTCGCCACGGCTTGAATAAGGATTTGGGCTTTACCGAGACCGACAGGATCGAAAACATCCGCCGGATTGGGGAAGTCGCCAAATTGATGGCGGATGCGGGCCTTGTCGTTCTCACAGCCTTCATCAGCCCCTTCAAGGCTGAGCGGCAAATTGTGCGCGATATGCTGCCCGAGGGTGAGTTTATCGAGATTTTCGTCGATACGCCCTTGGATGTCGCTGAGAAACGCGATGTGAAAGGTCTTTATAAAAAGGCCCGCGCAGGCGAACTTAAAAACTTCACTGGCATCGACAGCCCTTATGAACCGCCCCTAGCGCCCGAGATCACCGTCAATACGGTGGAAATGACCCCGCAAGAAGCTGCGCTGCATATTATTGATGCGATCCTTCCGCTGAAGTAGGGCGCGATCAAAGGCACAGGCAATCACAGAGGAATGGGGGCGACGACCATGACACAAGCTCAGATGGATGATGGCGATTTGGCCGCATGGCTCGCACATGAGGCAGGCAAAACCCTGCTCAATCTGCGCTCTAAGGGTCAGCACGAGGGCAAGGCTTTGGGCAAAGCAGGCGATGCTGAAGCCAATGCCTTTTTGGTCGAGCAATTGCGCACGCTTCGCCCGGATGATGGCCTATTGTCAGAAGAATCCAAAGACACGTCAGAGCGCCTCGCGAAGGAGCGCGTGTGGATCATCGACCCGGTTGATGGAACGCGCGAATATGGCGAAGCCCGCGACGATTGGGCGGTCCATGTCGGGCTATCCATTGGCGGTGAGCCTGCCTTGGGCGCAGTGGCCTTGCCATCGCTCGATGAAGTTCTGCGCAGCGATCAGCCTGTGGCCGTGCCAGACGCGCCCTCACCCTTGCGCATGGTGGTCAGCCGCTCACGTCCTGCGAAAGAGGCGGTCGCAATTGCTGAAATACTAGGCGCTGAGCTCGTCCCGATGGGCAGCGCTGGGGCCAAAGCCATGGCCGTTATTCGCGGCGAGGCGGATATTTATCTGCATTCTGGCGGACAATATGAATGGGACAATTGCGCACCAGCTGCGGTCGCTTTGGGCCATGGCCTGCACGCCTCACGCATCGACGGCAGCCCGCTCATTTACAACAATCAAGACACCTATATGCCCGATCTGCTGATTTGCCGCACTGAGCATGCACAGCAGGTTCTGCAAGAAATCGCGAAGCTATAGCTATAACCCCAGGACGTGGGCCCGAGATATAGCTCCCCCTCGCCTTTTATGAAATTTGTCTGCAAAAGAACGCTCTGCATCCAATTGCGGCGGCGCAAATGGGCAAAAACTGGCAAGCAAACAGAGGCGAGTTCATAGGATGAAAAAGCGGTATTGGGGTCTGGCTGCCTTGGCCATTGGGGGCTTAGCTCTTGCTGGCGGCGCTTTTGTCGCAAGCCCGACCATTCATGAGGGCGTGCGGGGCGAAGCTCCTGAGTTGGGCCGCGCAGGGATTTTGCCCATCGGCACGCGCGAGCTTGCAATCGACCTATCCAAGAGGATTACCTTCTCCAAACTCGGTATGGCGACAGGCCAAGTCAGCCGCAGTGACCGCTCGGTTGATGTGCGAATGTGGTATCCAGCCAGCGCTGCTGCAGGCTCAGTTCCCATCACGTACAATCACACGATGACCAGGCCTGGTCTCGATCCAGTGACACTAGAGTTTGCTGGCCGAGCGTTCCTGGATGCGCCAGCCGAAAGCAGTCAGAGCTACCCCTTGGTGGTGATGTCGCATGGCTTTAACGGTTGGAATACGCAGATGAGCAATCTGGGTGAGCACTTGGCCAGCCAAGGCTATATCGTGGCCTCAATCGACCACCGCGACCTGAAGATCGAAGGGCCAACCGATTTCCTCCATTCATTTAGCTTGGTTTTGGCCCAGCGCGCGCGCGATCAACGCCAGATCATTGACCATCTGCTCGCTGCTGCGCGCAAAGGCGATGATCCGCTCTATGCTCAAATTGATACGCAATCCGTTGGCCTCATCGGCTATTCAATGGGCGGTTTCGGAGCTCTGGCTGTGGCGGGCGGCGATTACGACTACACCGAGGGGCCCGTTTCCAACTTGCCCGGCGATGCGCGCGAAGGTTTGAGCAAGGTTGCCAGCGATCCTGCCCCGCTAGGCGCTTTGATCACTTTTGCGCCTTGGGGCGGACAGCCTGAAAACCGCGTCTGGAACGCGAAGAACCTCAGCGCGATTACCGCGCCCGTTTTGGTGGTGGGCGGCAGCGAGGATGACGTGAGCCAATATGAAACCGGTATCCGCTGGATTTACGACAGTCTTTCAGGAACCAACCGCCATTTGCTGACCTTTCGCGAGGCGCGTCACAATATCGTCGGCAATGCCTTTACCCTGCCTCAAGGGGCGGATTTTCAGACGATTGAATTCCTCAATGAGCCAGTGTGGCGGCAAGATCGGATTAATGCGATCAACGAACACTTCGTGACAGCATTCCTCGATCTGCATTTGAAAGGCGATGAAGAAAAACGCGCCTTTCTTGATCTGCCAGTTAGCAATGCCAATGATAGCGAATGGGACATTGGCTTTGGCGAGCAATTGAACGGCACTCTGGCGGGCGAGGATGAAGCGGACCACTGGCGAGGGTTCCAGCGGCGCTGGGCTGTTGGCCTCGATATGGAAAGCAAACAGGCCGGAAAATAAGAAAAGGCGCGCACACACAAAAAGGAAAGGCCGCCCAAGGAACTCGACATAGTCCCCTGAGCGGCCTCTTTTCCCTTACAAGGAGCCCTACTAAGGCTGACCTTAGGCTGGCGTATTGGCCTTATTGACCATGATCACCTGAGGATAGGTGAACTCTAGCAGGCCCTCTTTGCCATATTCCGCGCCAAAGCCCGATTGCTTGTGGCCAGCGAACGGCGTGTGCGGGGTTAGCTTTAGAAATTGGTTGATCCAAACCGTGCCGGTTTCCAGCTGCTCGGCAATCTCAACGCCCTTGTCAGCGTCGCCAGTCCAAACAGCGCCAGCAAGACCGTAGTCGGAATTGTTAGCCCGTTCGATCACTTCTTCTTCAGTCGAGAATTTCATCAGCGGCATGACGGGACCAAACTGCTCTTCTGCCACAATCCGAGCGTCTTCGGGCGGATTGTCGAGGATGGTCAGCGGCACGAAATAGCCAGTGCCCGATGGATCTGTGTCGCCGCCGGTGAGGAATTTATATCCCTTATCCTTAGCGTCTTCGATCAGTTCCAACACGCGCTCATACTGCTTTTTGTTTTGGATCGGCCCAACGCCAGTGCCTTGCTCTGAACCGTCGCCAACTTTTACATTTTTGGCATATTCGGCAATTGCGGCAGACAATTCGTCATAGATATCCTCGTGGATATAAACGCGCTTAGCAGCAATGCAGATCTGGCCTGCATTCATAAAGCTCGACCAGAAAAGCTGTTCAGCAACCTTCTTGGGGTCAGCATCGGGCATCACGATAGAGGCATCATTGCCGCCAAGCTCAAGCGTGATCCGCTTAAGGTCAGCGCTTGCGCCTTCCATGATTTTCTTGCCTGTCGCAGTCGAGCCAGTGAATGTGATTTTGTCGATGTCGGGGTGGCTTGTGATCAATGGCCCAAGCGAATCTTCGCCTGTGATGATGTTCACGACGCCTGCTGGCACAACGTCCGCAATCAATTCTGCAATGCGCAAAGTTGTAAGCGGCGTAAAGGGCGAAGGCTTGAGGATAATCGTGCAGCCTGACAGCATTGCAGGAACGATTTTCTGGACTGCCATCGATACAGGGAAGTTCCACGGAACAATCCCGCCGACAACGCCAACCGGCACGCGGCGAGTGCGAATGGACTCTTTCTCGTCATCCTGAACCATCTCGTCATCAAGATCGAGATCAGCCTGAGTCGCGGTCATATAGGCGGCGCCCATAATTTCCTGCTTAGCTTGCTCATGGGGCTTGCCTTGTTCTGATGTGAGCAGACGGAAAAGCTCGTCCGAATTGTCAGAAATAGCTTTGGCGACACCGCGAATATAATTGCGGCGATCCTCGATTGGGGTCTTGGACCAGGGGCCAAAAGCCGCCCGAGCTGCTGCAACCGCGCTATCCAGTTCAGCCGCTCCGCATGCTGGGACAAGGCCAATAACCTCTTCTGTAGCTGGGTTAACGACATCCAAGGTGTCGCTGGTTTCCACCATCTTACCGTTGATGAGGTTGGGGTATGTTTTCGCCATTGATTCTCTCCAGATGAGTGCGTTTTTGATCTCTAAATGCAACCTAGGCTGAAAAACCTGGCTTTGCCAATAAGGATGTAAGGAATCTTTTTGCGCATGGCTCCTGCCAGAGTTACTAACCAAGCGGCCTTTCTTGCTAGGCTTTCCTCTCTCGCCGCATTAGAGGGGTCAGCATGACAATTCGCGCCATTCCACTCTCACGGCAATTCTCTCGGGCAAATCGATGACTGAGCAGACTGAGCGTCCGCGCCGATCAAATGCTGCTTTTCCCGAT